>JAFUJG010000257.1 GCA_017468215.1 Clostridia bacterium
AGACGTTAATGACACCGAGATTGCATTTTTAAAGCTCGACAAAAATGCCCCCACTCCCGGCGATTCTCATCCCGATGCAGGCAATGACGAAATTTACGCACTGGGCTTCCCGTCCAATTACACACCCGTGGCTATGGTTGTATACAACAATGGTGACAACTCAACCCACACAGTTGACTACTATGTTAACGGTGAAAAGGTTTATACTCAGGACTCCCTTGCAGGAACAATCTCAGGCTTTAAGTCTATCCAGGGTCATAACGGCTGGTGGTCTAACTGGTCTCACATTGGCTTTGCCGACCTGACAATTTCAACTGTTATAAATTCCGAAACAACAGTTGAGGTTTCCGCAGTTTACACAGCAGGCGACAGAACTGTTAAAACCGAAACCAAGAGATACGATTCCACCAAGGCTGACAGCGTTACCTTCCCCGCATTTACATATTCTGCAAACGGTGAAAACACCCTTTACACAGCAAATGCTGTAACACTTTCCGAATCGGACACAGTAACAATGGACGCTGTTGCCAATGTTGGCGAATACGAAAGCGGCGGCGTTGTTGCATACGAGGGCACTCAGTACGATGTTTTAACTGAAAACCTTGTTCCCAACTCTGACTTTGCCTATGGCTTGGCAGGCTGGTACGCTTGCTCGGGTAATGCGGCAACAGAAACCAACTTTACTGTTAACGACGGCTCCGTTACTATCAAAAACGGCGGTGGCTCCGCTTCCGATGCGGCTCTCTACCGTGCATGGGATGTTGAAGTAGGCAAAACATATTTCCTTACCTTCAACACCGATACTGCATCCGAATGGGCACGAGTAACAGAAGACGATATAATTGCCTATGCTGAAGACAGTACCACAATTAACGTGCTTAAAGGCACCAACACAGTTGTTAAAGGCAAGAACAACCTTGTGTTCACAGCAACACGTGAATATGTCCGTGTAAACTTCGCATGGTGCGAAGGCGTAACAGTTTCCGACTTTGGCTTGTACGAAATTACCGAGGCCGAGGCTGTTATCGACGAAGACATCAAAAAGGTAGCTCCCCTTGCCGATGTTGTTGCACTTGAAGACGATGTGGTAGTTCTTCCTTCAACGGTTCAGGTAGAAGGTACACTCGGCTCATTGGTTGAAGGTGCTATTATCTGGGATGAGCCCGAAAGCTATACCTTAGGTGAAACAGCTTTGGTCGAAGGTGAAGTAAGTGCATTGTTTGCAAGTAACAGTGCTGCTATCAAATATCCTGTTACAATCTCTGTTACAGTATACCCCTACGACCACGAAGTACAAACTTTCTGGCATGCAGGTGACGACTCCAACAGTGCAAACTTTGGCATGTACAACTATCTTGGCAATTACAACGGCGGTGTTATCATTGCCGATACACAGTTCAAGATAAAGTCAGGTTCAAACCAGCTTATTATGTACGGCAACGGTGCTTCCAATGCATTTGGTAACACAGGTGCACTTGTACGTATGATGCAGGCAGGTGCCTCCACTCCCTTCGAGTATTATGACGGCAGCTGGAAGCAGTCAGCTGTTGTTCCTGCCTACAGCACAACATACACACTCCGTACAACAATTGACGTTACAAACAAAACCTACGAGCTTAAAATATCCGCTAACGGCGGCGAATGGGAAAGCATCACTCCCGGTAAGTGTGCGTTCCGTAACGCATCTCTTGAATCCATCGACCGTATGATTTATTCAGGTGCTCTCACCATGATAAGCCATAAGACAGCCTGGATTTCGGGCTTCAGCTATGTTAATGTTGAATATGTAGACGAAAACGGCATTTCCATCCGTGACGGCTACAAGGCAAAGACAGCTACAGGCATTGACTATTACGATTATTCTGCTCCCAAGCTTATCGAAAGCGGCGATGCACTTTACATTCTTTCTGATGTAGACTCTACTCCCTTCACAAGCGTTCCCGAAGGTGAAAGCACATTTACCATTACCTATAACGAGGTTGAAATGGTAGAGTTTGAATCCCCCTATGTTAACCATGTTCGTGGCGATAGCGCTATCAATCTTCCTTCTCAGGTAAAGATGGTATTTTCTGACGGACAGAAGATTCTGTACAACGTTTCATGGGATACAAGCGAAGTTGACACAGAGCAGTTAGGCGAATACGAAGCTGTAGGTACAATCGACGGCATCGAAATGAAAGCCTCTGCTACAGTTAACGTGCGTGATTTGGAAATTCTTCCTAAGACAACCGAAAACACAGTTGTAACAAACAACGGCGGTTGGAACTGGTATGTTGAGCCCTCGGGTACACATATCCAGCCCGGCGACAGCTTAGCAACTCGTTACGAATCCGGTCAGTACTCCTCCAACAACGGCTACACCTTCCAGCACGACAAAACCTACATGGGTTGGGTTGAAGACGAAGGTACTATCGTAGTTGGTGAATATGACCACGATACAGATACCTACAAGAGAGTAGTTATTCACGAATTCTTAGAAGCCGACGACCATAATAACCCTGCAGTTGTTGTTCTCCCCGACGGCAGAATTATGGTATTCTACTCCAAGCACACAACAGAAGACAGAATGTACTACTGCGTATCCAAAAATCCTGAGGACATTTCCGAATGGAACGACTGGCAGTACTACCACTGCTACACAGCAGTTGAAAACTCCACCTACAATGCAACATATCCTTCCGTATTCATCGTGCATGACGATGAAGGCATCGAGGGCAACGATGTTATCTACGTTGGCTGGAGAGGCGTTCACTGGAAGCCCACTTTGGCTAAGTTCTCAATTCCGGACGAAAACGGTAAGATTGAAACAATCATGGGTCAGACACAGTTTGCCAACACCTCCTATTGGTCATATGATGACGGCGGTCGCTCAGATGGCGGCAGAAGACCCTACACAAAGTACGATTATGACTTTGACCGCAGCAAGATTTACATTACATTCACAGCAAACCACCCCGACAACGATGTTAATAACCACATCTACTATGTAACACTTGACATAACTGACCAGAACCTTTACACAGCTAAGGGCAACCTTCTTCAGCCCCTTCCCAAGGAAAACAGTGCTGACTATGTATCCAAGGGTGCTAACGGTACAAATGGTCAGTGGGGTATTATCACAAACCAGCTGGTGGGTGCATATCCCGAGCTTTTGGTATTCGATGCCAACGCACAGATAACAGATGGCGGTGAACGCCGTGGCTGGACATGGGATATCAAGGTTAACGAGGCAGGCGAGCCCTGTATCGTATACGTTGACGTTACAGCAACAGCACCCGGTCCTAACGGCGAGCTTCCCACGTGGTACGGACCCAACGTGAACGATTCTCACCGTAGTCACCACTATTACTGGTACGCACGCTGGGATACCGACACACAGACCTGGGTTAAGACCTTCCTTTCCTATGCAGGCAAGTGGTGGCATGAAAATGCAACACAGGAGCGTTGCTACTCAGGCGGTCTTACCTTTGACCACAATGCGCCGGACGCCAACGTTATCTACCTTTCCATCCCCACAATGGGTGAACACGGTAATATTTTCGAAATTTACCGTTGGGAAAGTGATGACCACGGTGCTACATGGACAGTACGTGAGCCTATTACCCAGAACTCCACAATCAACA
>JAFUJG010000258.1 GCA_017468215.1 Clostridia bacterium
CGCATATAAGTAAGGAAACATGCCAAAAAGCTTGTTGTAACAGAAATTGTACTGAACACCAGATTTGCCGTATTGAAAAACTTTAATACAAAATAAAAGATTACAGTTACTACAAGTGCAATGACACACATTACAAAAACCTCGTGCCTGTGCATGCGTCGGATTTCCACCTCGCTGGTTTCCTCAAAGGGATGTTTTATCCAGCTGATGACTGCCATTATGGCGATTGGCGCAGTCATACAAACATAGGTGAGCATTTCGCCGTAATAGCGGAAATAAAAGGATATTATTCCGTAAAACAGAGCAAACACCACCGTAAGCACCTGTCCGAGCACATAGCCCTTTGCCACAAAAATCAGTGCGGTAACACCAATGAGTGATGCGATAAGTGTCATATAATCACCGCCCTTTGACAGCACAAAAGAGCCTATTACAACAACTACCGAAGCTATCCAAAGCATCATTTCAAATTTTGTAAGGTCATTAAAGGGATTTTTAATACGCATAACCTTCTCCTTTCAAACAAAAAGCATCCGTTTCACATCTTCAAAGACCTAACGATGTGAACGGATGCTTAAGGCGATTGGAGCCTATATCCCCTCGCCTTATCATATCCTACCCGGTGGCAGTTACCATTTATATTTTTCTAAATCAACACGGTTGTCACAAACCTCAACGCCCTCGTTTATAAGGTGTTGCTTCTGACCTTCGAGCCCTCCGAAGGCATAGTTCTCGGCAAGCTTACCGTTTGCTTTTACAACCCTGTGACAAGGAATTGCAGTATAGTCGGGGTTATTATGAAGCGCATTGCCTACAGCTCTTGCAAGGTTTTTGTTCCCGAGCATTTCGGCAACCTGCGTGTAAGTTGCAACCTTACCTACAGGGATTTTCTTTACAACCTCATAAACTTGTGAATAAAAGTCACCCATTGTTTTTTCACCTTTAACTGCGGTTATAACGTTCCTGTTCTTTGTTTTGTATGTTGCGGTATAAACATGTATGGTAAGCTCCTCACATGCTGCAATCATGGCAATAATATACACAGTTGTATAAACCCCTACCTCTGGCAAAAGCTTTATAAGGTAAGGCATTGAAAACCCGCAAAGACCTGTGAGCTTGTTCATATATGTATGGAGCGATGCAAACTTTTTGTGTTTGAATGCCGCAATTGAATATGATACCACTCTTATTGCAAGCAGGGTCACAATCATCCAGGGCATTGCGTTAGGCATTGCCCCAAGCATCCTTGGTAAAAGCTTTATAAGCATAACTCCGTAAAAAAGTAAGTCTGCAACAGAGTCAAGCTTGGCACCGAATTCAGTTGTTTTTTTGGTCATTCTGGCAATGAAGCCGTCCAGAACATCGGTTACGCCGCAAAGGGTATAAATTATAAAAAACTGCGGTGAGAGAATTTCAAAATACGGCAAGCCCATGCAAAGAGCGCCTAAAATCCTCATAGATGTTATACAGTTCGGCACTGTAATTTTCTCCTTTAAATTCACAAAATTCGCCTCCGAAGTGAATCTATATTACTGCTATTCTACCACAAGTTTTAAATTTTGTCAAAATTTATTAATACATCTTTGAAATATTCACATTCTATTCATTTTTTAGGCAAAAACAAACCGCCCGGAAGGGCGGTTTGTAAACTGTGTAGTATTAAATTACTTGGAGAATACTGCAATTTCAGCTACGGAAGACCAACCGGAAACTGTGTTACCTTCAAATGTAACCTTTACGTACTGAGCGCTCTTTCCAACAGGAACATAGAGCATGTCGCCGCTTAAAGCCTTAGAGGAACCGGTAAATACAGTTGTATATGTCTTGCCGTCTTCAGATACCGCTCCAGAGAAGGGAAGTGTTCTGTCATCGCCGTAAAGCATAAACTGAACGCCTACTTCGCTTACAGTAACCTTCTTACCAAGGTTGATAACTGCATCAGCAGAACCCTGGGAAGCCCAAACTGTACCTGCGTTACCGTCAACAGCGTTTCTACCGGGGTTTTTATCTCTTTCAGGCTCCTGGCTGAATGTTACATTGGATGCATTAACTGCAACCTTTGTACCTGTTGCACTTGCAACAAGGTCAGTCTTGGGGCTTGTAGAATCTGTAACTGTTGTAGCAACTGCGTCGCCAGCCTTTACGCCGGGCTTGTAAACTTCAAATTCGATAAGGCTGAACCAGTTAGAGCCTTCGCTGTTACCGTAACCGTAAATTCTGAATGCCTTAACCTTTGTATTGATATCGAATACTTCCTTTGTCTTGCCCATTGTTGTTGCGCCGTTGTATACCTGCTTCCAGTTTGTACCGTCAGCTGTGTATTCGAGCTTGAACTTTGTTGTTCTCTGAGCTGTCTTCCAGAATACAAGAGCTACCTGACCAACGTCAACGGGTTCCTTGTATGTGAAAGTAATGTTACAGCCCTGGCTGTTACCAACGTAACGGCTTTCTTCATCAAGTCTGCCGTCGGAAGCGTTGTAAGGACCGTGGTTGCCTTCGGGTTCTTCACTTGCTTCAATCTTTTCAGCCTGGATTCTGTTAGCATCAGAAAGTGTGGGCACCTTAAGAACGAAAGCCTTTTCGGGCTGAGCAGGTCTTTCGGGATATGTTTCGGGCTTACCAAGCATTGTTCTGAGCATTTCAACAAGGCCTGCATCGCTTTCTGCATAGAAGGGGTTAGCCTTGTGACCTACAACGATAAGACCGTTGGAGGGATGATCGCCCTGGTTCCAGTAAACCTTCTTGCCAAGAGATTCTGCAAGAGCACGGAGCGGAACGAATGTTCTGCCGCCTACGATAACTGTGTTAGCAGGAGCAAATGTGTCAACGCCGTTAACCTTGATAACGTTGCTGTCTACTGTGAATACAACGTTTCTGTCGCCAAGTGTTGCTGTAACTGTTCTTGCAGCTTCGTTCCATACAACGCTGCCGCCGAAGGATTCAACAACAAGACGAGCGGGCATCATGCTTGTGGAGTTGCCGTTAAGATCCTGCGCAAGGAATACTTCTACAGAATGGTCGTTTTCATCGATGTGACCAATCTTACCATCCTTGTAGTAGTGAGGTGTGTTAACACGAAGTGCAAGATATGTCTGCATCTTCTTCTGAAGGTAGGGATAGTTGTCGCCCTGCTGTGTCTTACCAACAAGTCTGCTCATTTCAGCAGCAGCAAGCAAGAACGCACCTGTACCGAAGTTCTGGTTGTTTCTGGGGCCCATTGCTTCAACAGCGTTGGAACCGATGTACTGAACGTAACCAACCATACCGTCGGGCTGGAGAGCTATGTTTTCAAGATAGTTCCATGCACGAACAGCTGTTTCGAGATATTCATCCTTGGGAAGAACGCCTGCGTTGATACCCCAAGCAAAACCATATGTGAAGAATGCTGTACCACTTGTTTCGTAACCGTTGGGGTTAGCAGCAGAAGTGGGATAGCCCTGGAGCATACTCTGTGTCCAGAAACCGTAGCCGTTTTCATCAACTCTCATACAGTCA
>JAFUJG010000259.1 GCA_017468215.1 Clostridia bacterium
AAGCTCATTAAGGAATTCTACGCTCAGTTCGATACAGACGGAAGATTCCCCAAGGAGCTTTACGACCAGTTGGCTGCTCTTGAAGCAAGACTTAACGCATAATTAAGCGTATAAAATGCGCAGACCGCATAAAGGCTTGATTATATAAATTTTCAAAAAATGAACACACCGCTTTTATTAGCGGTGTGTTTTTATCTTATGCCTTTATGCTATCGCCAAAACTCACCTCTCGCAGTACAACGTACAGCTTCGGATTCGTTTTGACAATTCTGCATCATTTTCTCCTGCTTAATTACATTTCTTTCAATTTAATTTGTGGTAACCTATTTCTGTTCATCAATTGCACTTTCTATTGCTACATTATATCTTTTTAAAACGAATATAATTTCTTCTAATGCTTCTGTATCAGATAAATTATCGTCATATATTATTTTGTTAATTTCATTTAATATATTGTTTGCTGTTAATTCTGCTAATGCTATCATGTTATCCACCTCTCATTTCAAAAATTTTACTACATAAGTGTTCATTTGTCAACTTATGTAGTCAAAGCAATGTTTTTAATCACATATACTATTCTCGAGGTGAGAATATGTATATACCCACACTTGACCCTATAAAGGTAGGACAAACAGTTGCTTTTTTCCGTAATCAAAAGGGTGTTTCACAAGAAGTTTTAAGCGGGCTTGCCGATATAGGCAGAAGTCACTTAAGTGCCATTGAACGTGGAGAACGTAAACCGACACTTGAGACTCTTTATCGTATCTGCAACGCCCTTGATATAAAAATGAGCACATTCATTTTAGAATTAGAAGCAATATTATAGAACACACAAACTATCAACTGTGGTGATGGCGATGAAACAACGTACTGATGCTAACGGCAAAAATTTAATAGGCGAGCGCCTTAAGCTTTTGAGGCAACGTGACGGACTTTCCCAGCGTGACCTGGCAAGTAAGCTTCAGCTTATCGGTATAGATATGGACAAAAATGTTATAACTCGCATTGAAACAGATAAAAGATACGTTACCGACTTTGAACTTCAGGCATTGAAGGAAATTTTCAAAGTTTCATATGATTACCTTATCGACGGCATTGACAGCTGAAATAAGCTTGAAGAAATATTATAACCCACGGACAATTCCGTGGGTTATAATTGCTTTTTGGCTATTAATATGGTAAAATACCTCCAAGGAGTGGTTTTATGCTTAACTTTGAGCTTAATATTTTAAAATATATCGAAAGCATCCGTACCGACTTTTTGACAGCCTTTTTCGAGGGTGTAACAATGCTTGGCGAGGAAACAATTTTAATAGTGCTTATGGCGGCAATATACTTTATGTACGACAAACGCCTTGCACAGCGTATGTTTTTTATTACAGCTACTTCCCTTGCTTTTAACGGTATTGTAAAAAACCTTGTAAAGAGGCCTCGCCCTTTTGCCAATGGCAAAATAACCTGTGTCCGCCCGGAAACTGCCACAGGCTACGCCTTCCCAAGTGGTCACACGCAGACCTTTGCAACAGGCAGCTTTGCCTTTGCAGTATATTTTAAAAGGCTGTGGGTTTATGTGGTTTCGGTAGTATTTACGTTGCTTATCGGCTTTTCGAGAATGTATCTTGGTGCACACTACCCCAGCGATGTAATTGTAGGGGCTGTTCTGGGCTTTTTGTTTGCATTTACACTCAATCTTTGTTATGACAAGGCTAAAAACGTGCATTTTCTACACGGTGGTGCAGCTGTAGTACTTTTGCCGTTTTTTGTAGCTTTTTTAATAAACCCCGACCCTCTTTATGCAGACTTTTTCAAGATTTACGGCTTACTTGCAGGGCTTTTTGCAGCTGCTCTCTTTGAAGAAAAGCTTGTTAATTTTGGCTATGACACATCACTTTTTAAAAAGCTTTTAAGGGTTGTTATAGGTGTTGTTCTTGCCCTTGTTTTTAAGGAAGGACTTAAGGCAGTTCTTGTGTTTGAGTCGCTGCGTTTGTCTCTTGTGGGCGATGCTTTCCGCTACATGGTAATAGTTTTTGCTATTATGGCAATTTGCCCTTTGGTTTTCAAAAAGCTTAAAATCTGATTTAATACTTTGTTCATTATATTCCCCTTGATTACTTTTTCGGTTTCTGTTATACTTGTGTAGATTGGAGATGATTCAATGTCTAAAGATAAAGGTCAGGGCAATTCCTGTCATATAACTTCTATAGGCGGCAGTGCCGTTATGGAAGGCGTTATGATGAAGGGCCCCAAGGAGATTGCAACCGCAGTCAGAAAGCCTGACGGCGAAATTATTATCGATAAAAAGCCTGTTGGCAGTCTTATTACAAAATATCACGTTAATAAAATACCCATTGTCCGTGGCGTGTTCGGATTTTTCGATTCTATGGTATCAAGCATGAAAGCACTTATGTACAGTGCCGAATTTGTTGACCTGGAAGGCGAAGAAGAAGAAATGAGCAAATTTGAAAAATGGCTTACTGATAAGCTGGGAGATAAAATGAAGGATGTTATCATCTATATTTCTGTTGTGATTGCCATTTTGTTTTCAGTTGGTCTTTTCATGCTTCTTCCCCACGCAATATCCTCCCTTATTAACTTTGGTCGTTTTACCGCCGCAGTTGAAGGTGCAATCAGGATAACGATTTTCCTTGTGTATATTCTTTTGGTTTCTCAAATGGAAGATATAAAGCGTGTTTTCCAGTATCACGGTGCAGAGCATAAGACAATTTTCTGCTATGAGCAAGGGCTACCATTAACCCCCGAAAATGCGGCTAAAATGAGCCGTCTTCACCCTCGTTGCGGTACAAGCTTTCTTGTGTTTGTAATGGTTATCAGTATTATTATTTTCTCCCTTGTTCCCAACTTTGCCGATACCTACGGCAGGCTTTTAGGCACACTTGCAGGCTTGGGTGTAAGAGTTCTTCTTCTCCCTGTGGTTGCAGGTTTATCCTACGAGATTATCCGTTGGGCAGGCAGAAGCACAAGCCCTGTTGTTGCATTGCTTTCAAAGCCCGGCATGTGGATGCAGAAGATTACAACACGTGAGCCGGATGAAAAGCAGCTTGAGGTTGCCATTGCGGCAATGAAAGCCGTTTTAACAGACAATAAAGAGGATGATAAGTGGTGAGCTTAACTAACCGTTATTACAAATTATTATCAGGCTTTTCAGATACGCCCTTGCAGGATGCGAGGGCGCTTTTGTCATTCGTTTTGCAGAGCGACCCGCTTCTTACATGGCGTGAGCTTACAGCAGATGAAGAAGAAAAAATGCTCAGTTGCATTGAGAAGCGAAAAAAGGGCACCCCTATCGCCTACATCACAGGCGAGAAGGAATTTATGGGCCTTGCCTTTCATGTGAGCGAGCACACGCTTATCCCCCGCCCCGACACCGAAACCATCGTGGAAACGATTATGGAGCTTAACCCTTTTTCTCCCCCTGTTATAACTGACCTTTGCACAGGCACAGGCTGCATAGGAATATCGCTGGCATACTATATTAAAAATGCAAAGGTTACCATGTGGGATATTTCGCCCCAGGCGGTGGAAACAGCACAAAAAAACATATTCCGCCACAATTTATCAGACAGGGCAATAGTTAAAGTGGGCGATGTTTTACAGGATGAATACCCTGCAAGTGACATAATAGTGTCAAATCCACCATATATAGCCGACAGTATTGCCGACACCTTAGAGGTATCACGCTTTGAGCCTCACATTTCACTAAAAGGCGGCGAGGATTGGCTCAGGTTTTACCGTGCAATGATACCAAAAGCCTATAAAGCCTTGAACACGGGCGGTATTTTAGCCTTTGAAATAGGCTATGACCAGGCTCTTGCAGTAAAAAAGCTCATGGAGGAATATTTCGAAAACGTAATAGTAAAAAAGGATTATGCCGATAATGACCGTATGGTCTACGGCTACAAAAAATGAGTGCAGATAAGCTGCACTCATTTTTATGTTCCGGCTTCTGTTGGCTCATCGCCGTTTTTATCGAATATATAGCTGTAGTAGTCTTTGTCGAGTATAGCAAAGGAATATTTCCGCATTGCATCAACCTTGTTGACGGTAGTGCTTTTATACTCCTCGGCCTCCTGCTCACTCATCACAGTAGCAGGTGTGAAAACGTCCTTCTTAGCATCATAAAAGCCTTTATCCGTTACCCAGTTCCACGAAGAACCGTTCTCAAAAAGATTAAGCACAGCAATATTCTCACCCTCTGAGAGGATATCCTTGCCTGTTATCAGCCTGGAGTCGTATTCAATGCCGAAAAGGTTTGCAATGGTGGGAACAATGTCATAGCTTGAACAGGGCTTTGTTACCCTTACGCTCTCCATGGAT
>JAFUJG010000260.1 GCA_017468215.1 Clostridia bacterium
TTGTATAATATCCCTTAAGGTTAGGATAATGTTCGTAATCCGAATGTTTTTCACTAAGAGTTTTCATAAGTTCCTTAGAAGCATCCAATGCCGATTGTGCTTCACTAACTTTTCCATTTGCAACATATGCGTTTGATGTAGCCATAACGCATGCACTGAACAAGTCGTCTTCCATGTAAATGAAAAACATGTCAGCATTTTCACGATAAGACTCCTTTTCTTCATCTGTTGCTGCAAAATATTCATCTTCGCCCATAATTGTGCAAACAATACCCTCAATTAATTCTTCTTCTGTAAGATTAAGTTCTTCACATAAATATTCTATTCCATCGTAAGATGCTATTTCGTCATCATCATAAATACCGAGTCTCCAAGCCTCGTAAATATCAGAGCCCATGGCATCAACAATATCGTACGCTATTGTAACTTGGTCGTATGCCTCTTTGGATGTTTTAAATGCATTGTTTCCGCTTTGTGAAGCTCTCAATTGCGACATATCTGATTTGTTGAAAGTTATCAAGTGACAATTTTCAACCTAACATAATTTTTCATATTTTTTGAAATTTACTATTGACAAATCATATTTTATCCATTATAATTCATAAGGTAGCCGAAAGGCAGACAACTTAATATCTGGGTGTAGCGCAGATTGGTAGCGTGCTTGAATGGGGTTCAAGAGGCCGGGAGTTCGAGTCTCCCCACTCAGACCAGCCGTAGGATTTATTCCTACGGCATTTTTTTATATAAAATTCTTTCCTCGCTTCTTCCCTATTAACTATTACTTATTAACTAAGAAAGCCACCCATATGGGTGGCTTTTTCTCACTGTCCTAAATATGCTTTTTTAATATCGTCGTTATTAAGCATTTCCTTTGCATCGCCGCTCATTGCGATAGAGCCTGTTTCAAGAACATATGCACGGTTGGCAACAGAAAGTGCCATTTTTGCATTTTGCTCAACAAGAAGAATTGTTGTACCTGCCTTGTGAAGTTCTTCAATAATAGTGAAGATTTCTTTTACAAGGAGGGGCGAAAGACCCATACTGGGTTCATCCATAAGAATAATGTCGGGATTGCTCATAAGAGCACGGCCCATAGCAAGCATCTGCTGTTCACCGCCGGAAAGAGTACCTGCAATCTGATGCTTTCTTTCTGCAAGACGGGGGAAATGCTCGTATACACGCTTAAGGTTTTCGGCAATTTCTTTTTTATCGGTTCTTGTATAAGCACCGAGCTTAAGATTGTCAAGCACGCTAAGCTGCTGGAAAACACGTCTGCCTTCGGGCACGTGCGCCATACCCATTGTAACGATTTTGTGGGCAGGGATTTTGGAAATATCCTTTCCGTTAAACAACACCTGACCTGTTGTAGGCTTCAAAAGACCCGAAACAGTGTGAAGTGTTGTAGTCTTACCTGCACCGTTGGCACCAATAAGAGCAACAATTTCGCCCTTGTTGATTTCGAAGGAAATATTTTTGATGGCACGGATCATGCCATAGCAAACTTCGATATTTTTTACTTCTAACATTGCCATAACATTTTCCTCCTTAATCGCCGATATATGCCTTGATAACTTCAGGGTCATTAAGCACTACTTTTGTTTCACCTTCAGAAAGAACCTTACCGAAGTTAAGCACGGTAAGTTCTTCGCAGATACCGCCTACAAGCTTCATATCGTGTTCAATAAGAAGGATTGTAAGGTCAAATTCCTTATTGATAAAACGGATTGTATCCATCAGTTCTTCTGTTTCCTGGGGGTTCATACCTGCCGCAGGCTCATCCAGAAGCAAAAGCTTGGGATTTGTTGCCAAGGCTCTTGCGATTTCCAGCTTTCTCTGCTTACCGTAAGGAAGGTTACACGCAAGAGAGTTTCTTTCGTCCTCAAGGTCAAAAATACGGAGAAGCTCCTTTGCTCTTTCACGCATAGCTTTTTCCACCTTAAAGTGGCGGGGCAGTCTGAATGCGCTCACAAAAGGATTGCATTTGAACTCGGGATTATTGTGCAAGCCAACCATAACGTTACGAACAACTGTCATATTGTTGAAAAGACGGATATTCTGGAACGTACGGGCAATACCCCTGCGGTTAATTGCCTCCTGTTTTTTGCCTGTGAGGTCCTCACCGTCAAGATAGAACTTGCCGGAGGTGGGTTTGTAAACACCTGTAAGAAGGTTGAAAATTGTTGTTTTACCTGCACCGTTAGGGCCGATAAGACCATAGAGCTGTTTTTTCTTGATTTCGATATTTACATCCTGTGCAGCTTTCAAGCCACCGAAGGTAATACCTAAATTTTCGGTTTTAAGCATGATATCGCTCATCTTATTTGCCCTCCTTTCCGCCACGCAAATCCTCGGGACGTGCGGGAGTGTAATCAACGTTTAAATCTGTTGACAAAAGTGCATCCATCTTAATCTTGGTGGGTACTCTGTCCCACTTAGCTTCGTCATCCTTACGCTTGGATGGGTCGGAAGACTTTTTATTCAACAAAGTTGCAAATAATGCAGCCAAGGAATACTTTTCTCTGAAGCTCTTAAGGGCAGGTGCATTACTGAATATAACCACAACAATAAGAATAACAGCGTAAATGAGGTTACGGAGTGATGCAAGGTCACCGGAGAGCTGACTCTGGAGCATAAAGTTTACAACAGTTATAAACATTGCCGAGAAAATCGAGCCTGTGATTGAGCCCATACCACCCAATACCACCATAACGAGAATTTCGATTGAATAGTTGTAGGAGAAGAATGTATACAGAACAGGAGTTGTAGTATGAGCATAAATAACGCCTGCACAGCCTGCAAAGAAAGCTGCAACGATAAATACAAACAGCTTGTAGAAGGTTACGTTAATACCCATAGCCTTTGCCGCAATTTCGTTATCACGGATAGCTGTAATAGCTCTGCCGTGCTTTGAGCGAACAATGTTCTGTATAATAATAAGCATGATAAGCACTACGATAAAGGTCACAATGAAAAGTGTAGGCGCCCTTCTTGTGTCGTAAGTAAGCGAACCTGTTGTAAGACCTCGTGCACCGCCGAAAATCTTCTGGTTCATGAAAATGTTACGAACAATTTCACCAAACGCAAGAGTAACAATTGCAAGATAGTCGCCCTTAAGTCTAAGGGAAGGAAGGCCGATAATAAAGCCAAATACCGCAGCAGAAAGACCACCTATAAGCATTGCAATAATAAGCACGGGCAATTTAGCCGATGCGCCAAGTGCCTGCTTGAGCATAACTGCACTAAGACCGCCTATGTAAGCACCAACGCACATGAAGCCTGCATGACCAAGGCTTAACTCGCCCAGAAAGCCTACAACAAAGTTGAGAGAGACTGCCAGAACAATGCTGTAACCAATCTGAGTAAAGAGCTGTGCAATGGAAGGTCTGAGATTACCTGTATACAGCATCACAACACCGATTAAAAGCATAACGAGAACAATTGAATAGTTCACCAGATGCTTAGGTTTGATTTTAATATTAATTTTTCCCATTATCACACCTTCTCTCTTACAACCTTGCCGAGAAGTCCTGTGGGCTTAACGAGCAGAATTACGATAAGTAAGCTGAATTTAATAGCAACGGTATAAGGTGCCAAGGGGGATGCAAGGCAGAACTTTTCAATAACGCCCAAAAGCACTCCGCCAACCATTGCACCGGGAATAGAACCGATACCGCCGATAACTGCAGCAGTAAAGGCTGTAATACCGGGCATTGCACCTAATGTGGGCTCTGTGTTCGGAATCTGGAACAGATAGAACATGCCGGCAAATGCAGCCAAAGCTGAGCCAATTGCAAAGGTTATAGAAATAATTTTATTTACGTTAACACCCATCAGAATTGCAGCACCTCTGTCTTCGGAAACAGCAAGCATTGCACTGCCGGTTTTTGTGTACTTGATGAACAGTGTAAGTGCAACCATGATGATAATACCGCAAATAAGTGTAACTGCAGCAGAAGTTGTAATGCCTATATCGTTAATTGCCTTAATTGCAGGGAGCTTCCACGCACTGCCTACGGGTTTGGGCTGAGAGCCAAACACAAGCTGTGCCAAGCCCTGCAAAAAGTAGCTCACACCAATTGCAGTAATAAGAACCGCAAGAGGTGACGCACCTCTTAAAGGCTTATATGCCAGTTTTTCAACCAGGATACCTAAAATTGTGCATATAACGATTGCCGCTATAATAGCAGCAATAGGCGAAACAGTTGCCGCCAGTGTGACCATGATTGCATATGCACCTACCATGATAATGTCACCGTGAGCGAAGTTCAGCATTTTTGCAATACCGTACACCATTGTGTAACCCAGTGCAATAAGGGCATATATACTACCCAGACTGAGTCCGTCTATTAATGTAATCATAATATTTCTCCTACTCTTTCAATTTGCGTGATTAAGCTTTGCCCAACCACTCTTTGCTTCATAGAAGCACTGTTTCTATAAACCAAAGAATGGTTGGACATGGTTTTCATGTCCAACCAGACTAAGTTAAACTGAGTTTAAAATTACTTGTTAAGCTCGATGATTACAGGAACCTTTGTAGCTGCACCGGAAACATCCCAGCTCATTGTACCTGTAGCACCTGTGTATGTGAAGCCTTCAGCGGTGATAGCTGCTACAACAGCTTCGCAAAGAGCATCGGGAGCGATTGTAACATCGTTGATGCCTGCTGCCTTCATAGCTTCATAGATAGCCATAACTGCATCGTAACCGTCAGCTGCGAACTGGTCGGGCTTTACGCCGTACTTAGCTTCGTAAGCTGTAACAAAGTTAGCAACTGTTTCGTCTGTGCTGTTAACATCGAAGGGAGTGATGTACTTGATCTGGTTTGTAACAGTTTCGTCAATCTGACCTGCAATACCGTCAAGACCGTCGCAGCCAAAGAGAACAGCGTCGCAACCCTTAGCTACACAAGCCTTAGCGATAAGACCTGCTTCTGTGTAGTAGATGGGAAGGAAGATAACGTCGCAATCCTTAAGAGCTTCAACCTGTGTGGAGAAGTCCTTGTTGTTTTCAGCGTTGAATGTCTTTACTGTGTATGTAACACCGAGAGCGGCCATTTCAGCTTCGAATGCTTCATAGATACCAGCGGAGTATGTATCGCTTTCGTCGTAGATAGCACCGATGTTTGTATAGTTAGCTGTGAGCTCCTGAGCTGCAAGAATGCCCTGGTCGGGGTCACCGAAGCATACTCTGAATGCGTTAGGTTCTGCAATACAAATTTCTGCAGATGCAGAAGGTGTCATGAAGAAAAGGCTGTCGCTTGCTGCCTTTGTAGCAAAAGCTTCGCAGGAGCCGGATGTAACGGAACCGATAGCAATCTGCATACCTGCTTCAAAGAGCTGGTCATATGCTGTAGAAGCCTTGTCTGCTGCTGCCTGGTCATCCTTAATGTCGAACTTGAAGTTCACACCGTTAAGGCCGCCTGCTGCGTTGATTTCTTCAATAGCGATGTTTGCACCGTTCTGTACGGAAATACCGTAGGAAGAAGCGTCACCTGTGAGGGGACCTGTACCGCCGATGAAATATTCTGTGTTGTTTGCTGTATAACCGTCTACGCTACCTTCGCCGCCGCAACCTGCGAGAGCAAGAATAGACATAGCAATTACAAGCACTAAGCTTAATGTCTTTTTCATAAACATTTGCCTCCTAAAAATAAAAAAATTAACGCAAAATACGTTGTTTCTATTATAATACTAACCAACCAACCTGTCAACCGTATTTTGCGTTAATTTTTATGTTATTTTGTATATTTTACCAAAATTTTTTCTTTATCTGCCCATTTTTGCAATTATTTTTCTACGCCTTGCCCACAGTGCGCCTCATTAGTTTCTTTTAAGGCAAATACAACTCCTCTCCAGGATATATAACTGTTCGTTCAAGGTTATTGAGTGCCATTATTTCCGTATATCTTGAGCCTTTGCCCAGAACTTCTGATGCAATTTTCCAAAGGCTGTCTCCCTTTTGCACAACATATTTGTCGTGAGCTTCAATATATGCCGGGGTTCCGTAACCGATTATATACTTTGACGCCATGGAATAAGAGCGTCTGGCAACTTTATTTGAGGTATTCCCCTCTATTGTTGATACAGCGTTTCCCGACCTGCTTGTCACAATGCCTACATGAGTGGAATCGTCAAGGGTGTATCCCGAGCTGAAAAATATAATGTCGCCCCTTTTAGGCTCATACTCCCCACCATATGCCCTACTCTTTTGAAAAAGTCCTCTTTTTTCAAACCATGCCTTGCCAATATCGCATGATGCAAAGTGCGGAATTACGGATTTATCAATCCCTGCTGCCGCCTTACACCAGGTTACAAAAATTGCACACCAGGCAACATTCATGCCAAAGCTCATGCCGCCTGTCTTGTTGTAGTATTTTATATACTTATCATCGCCTTCAGGCTCGCAAACTCCAATCTCTCCCTCTGCAACTCTAATCAATCGCTCAATCATAAAGCGCCTCCTCAATTCCGTGTCAAAAACTTTTCCAGGCTTTTAATCAGCTCTCCGTAAAGCTTCTCATAGCCGAACATTGCCCCATACGCCACAAAAAAGCCCCCGAAGAAGGTTCCTGCTCCAAGCATCAGCGAAAAGGATGCATTTTCAAGCACGCAATATGCATATACAACAAAAAACACCACTATCTCCGACACAACCACCACAGCTAAAGGGCGTGAGGTTTCGGCTTTAAGCCAGATGCTCTTTAAAACCTCTACAATAATGTTTACCGCAACAATGCAAACCCCCGCAACTGCCGCAAGGTTTGTCAAAAATTCAATACTCATAATTTTCCTCCTTTAAAATTCAGAACACCTTTTTCTTCACACATTCTTGATAAACACCCATGATATAGTCATAGTCCATGCTTATTCGTCCGTTGGTCATTCCGTACTTTTCAATAAGCTCCTCGTAATCCTCGTGAATATCGATAATATGTAAAAACGCCTCCTCTGTATGCTTTTCACCCATCTTGCACGAATCTGCAAAAGCAAAGATTTCGGCTCTTATTCGTTTTATTTCGTTCATGTCAACGGTCATCTCAATCTCCCGAAGATACTCTCCCTGTCGTTTTAACTCTCCGTGAATACTGTCAAGCTCCTTTTTCACATCCTGATTAAGTCTGCGGCCGATATATTCAAAAAGCATACCCCATGGGTTAAGCTTGATTTTTGAAACCTCCACAAAAATGCTCATAATACCCACAAACGAAACAAAAATTGCAACATATCCTTCCATGCTTCACCTCCAGATATACTTTTATCACAAACAAAGGACAAAAGCAGTAGCACACGAAGGCAAAAAAAAGACTAAGCCTCCTTTTCGTGCTTAGTCTTTTTTATATTTATTAATTTTCCAACGCCCGGAGTATTGCTTCCACGTTATCCTCGTTATACTCAACCTCTGCTGAGTACATTCTGCAGATTTCAATCAGCTCGTCGACTGTTTCCTCGCTCCTTTTAAAAATCTCACGTATCATATGAAAGCTCAGAATAGCAAGCAGTACCCTTTCGTTGTATCGTCCGTCATAAACAGCCTCCGCCATGTATCTGTATATAAAATACACCAGTATTTGCTCAAAGGGCACACTCCAGTCATTTTTAAGCTCGTGCCCATGCCCACGGATGCTCATAACACGACCTGTCCAGCTTTTATCAAGCCTCTCGAGCTTTAAAAATTCAATGTCCCACTTTTTTTGCGGAAGGTGTATGCCGAACATCTTCATCACATCAACAATACGTTCGTCAATGGTTTTTTCTCTGTTTTGCAATGCGTCGAACACCATATGGCGAATATTAAAGATAACCGCATCCTCATCGCTTACTTCGCCTACAAGCTCTACCCTGCGGGGATTTGTAACAATAAGCCTTGCAGCTTCCTCGCAGCACATACCAAGCCCGATTTCCTCACGGTCTTCTATACAGCTGACAAACCTGGGATGGTCCGAGCAAATCTGGCAAAGTGCGTCCTTTCCCATGTGGGATATAATCTCACAAAGGTTTTTATCGTCAAGAAAGGGGCAACGCTCGTTTTCACCCAAAACAAAATGGGGGCAGTCGCCCTCAAGAGAAATATTTTCCCGAAGCTTATCACCCAATTCCCCCGGGCAGGTCATGTACCGTATCATGGTATCGGGGTCAACGTCAATTTCCCAGCCGATACAGCAGTTGTGCTTGCACTTGTCTGCAATACATTCAAATCCGTCATAGTAGCTCGGTTTAAAAACTCTCATTTTCCACACTCTCCCAACATTTAAAAACACCCCAACATGTAGCCTTCCCCTTGAGGTAGCGTAGCGGCAATTTGGCAGTGAGACAGGTGTTGCCGCAAGGTGACGGATGAGGTGTCAATTCTGCACTTTCATCCCTTTTAACGTTTCTTTTAGTTTTTTATCTACACGGTAGCTTTCTACTGCCTTCTGTATGGTTTTGTTGTGCACCCACTTATCCAGGCGGTTTTCTTCTATGTATTTTATGGCTTCGTCATAATTTTTACACAGTGCCGTTGCAAAATACCAGGCAATCATCATGTTAACATAATACTCGTCGCTTTTTACTTTTGCCACCATTGCCATGTGCTCGCCTTTAAAATCCATACGCATCAGAAGCCCTATTGCGTATCTTACGGTATAGGTATCATCGCCTTTTATCCATTGGCAAATTTTTTGCATTACCTTTTCAGGGTGCTTTTTAAAAACCTTCGGATAAAACATATCGCAGGTTGCCCAGTTATCGATATAGGGCAAAAACCGCTCTGTCTCGGCAATTGCTTTGTCAACATCCGTAATAAATTCAATTAAAAACGCATGTAGGTTATTTTCTTCGTAATATTCGTGAGGCAGTTGCTTTAAAAACTGCTCTGCTTCCGCCGTGCTCTTTACGCTTTTTGCAAGCTTTCTTAGGTCAGGCACACGCACGCCTATAATCTTTTGCTTATCAACGGTGGGCATCAGTTTTGAGTGAAAATCTCTGTATTTTAAATCCTGCAGTGCAAAA
>JAFUJG010000261.1 GCA_017468215.1 Clostridia bacterium
ACCCCAGCTTGACCCCACCTATATACGTGTTTTGGCACAGAACAAACGTGGCGGTGAGATTATATCACACATGAAAAAGCATTCAAGTATCCCCGTTGTGCAAAAGAGCGTTGAGCTTAAAGAGGACGAAATTTTCGCCGTTGAAGCTCGTGCTACGGATATTTACAACATTCCCTTACACCTTCCCTCAGGCGAGGAGTTCCGTTATTCTCCAATACAGATTAAGGATTGAAAAAACCTCCACCTATTTGGTGGAGGTTTTTAGTATTATATGCGTGTTTTTATAAAGTCTTCACATTCTTCAACGGGTAAAGCCTTTGAGTAATACCAGCCCTGAACAAGGTCACATTCGGTTTTTGTGACAAACTCACACTGTTCCTCTGTTTCGACGCCTTCACATATTACCTTTATATTAAGGTTATGTGCCAGAGCCACAATACCGAAAAACAGCTCCTTACCCTTTAAGGTGTCGGCTTTATTTAAAATATCACGGTCAATTTTCACCACATCGATAGGATAATCGCAAAGGTTTATCAACGTGGTGTAGCCGCTTCCCAAATCATCAAGGTAAACACGCAAGCCAAGCGCCTTGCATTTTGCCACATTTTCCATTGCCACCTCTTGGTTTTTTTCCATGGCATCCTCTGTGATTTCGATAGCAAGCTTTGATTTATCGAAGGCGTAGCTGTCTGCTATCATTTTTAATCTGTCGGCAAAATTTCCCTCAGAAAGTGTTATTCTGGTGAAGTTACAGGAAATTGATATATTTTCAAGCGCTGTGCCCTTCCACGCCTCAAGCTGCTTGCAGGCTAAATCGAACATGAGAAAATCGTGCTTGCTTATAAGCCCTGACATTTCCATTGTTTCGATATATTCACCGGGATTGATAAGACCTTTTGCAGGGCTTTCCCATCTTGACAATGCTTCTGCAGAAACAATTTTTTTGGTTTTGTTGTCAACAATAAACTGCAGATATATTTTAAACTCGTTGTTTTCCAGACCATTCAGAATGCTTTGTGTAAGCTTTTTCTCCTCCTGAACTCTGTTCATAAGATTTGTGTCACAAAAAACAATCTGATTTTCTGTACCGGAGATTTTGTTACAGTTCTTTTTAAGGTTGAACAGTACCATCTCACAGTTTTTATCTGATATATTAAGGTTATATACAGCTACATGAAAAAGAGCTTTTCCGTTAATATCCTTTATATCTTCAGCCTCGTTAAGCCTGGATACAATAGTCTCTATCCTTTCCCTTGCCTCCGCATCGTTGGCACTCTGGAGGGCAATTACAAAGCCGTTTTCGCTTACACGTGCCGTTATTTCACGGTCGTAAGCATGTTCAGAAAGGATAAGTGCAGTGTGTTTTACTATGTTTTCAAAGCTGTCTTCACCGTAAAAGGATTTAACATAACTATCATCAAGTGCTATATAAGCAACATAATAAAGCTTTCGTGCCATGTCACCCATTGTGTGTCTGAAATGATGCTTAAAATACACAAGGTTTCCCATACCGGTTTCCGGGTCTGTCAATTTTTCGGAGGTATGGCTTTCTTTTATCTTTTTAATTTTTAACAGCAATACAACTAAAAGTGCCGCCAGCAGCACACACAGTATAATAACGGGTATAATCCAATTGCTGCCAGGCTATTCTTTTCCTATATGACTTAGAATAATGCCTGTTTTCTCGGCTTGAGAAATCGAGGCTACTGCCGCTTTTACAGAGGCAATCAAGTCGTCTGATGCCAAGGCGGTAAATACAAGCCCCAATATTACGGTATTTTCATCCGTTTCGTATTTTATGAGCTCCAGATATTCTTTGCAATAGA
>JAFUJG010000262.1 GCA_017468215.1 Clostridia bacterium
ACACTCAAGCACAAGTGCTTCCATTTCGCTGTCGCAGAGGATGTAATCAAAGTCCGCAATATTGCTTACCATTGCCTTAACCTTGGGCGTGTGATTTACGGAGTTTGTAAAATACTGCCTTACTCTGTTTTTTAAAATTTTTGCCTTTCCGATATATATAATTTTGCCGTCCTTGTTTTTCATGATATATACGCCCGGATTGTTGGGCAGATTTTTAATTTTTTCTTCAAACACCTTTATCACCGCCTTTCTTGTAATTTTATCACATTCAAGTTGTTTTATCAATGAAAATGTGGTAAAATCAGCTTATGGAGGTGTTGATATGGACTTTTTAAAAGAAATAAGCATAAATTCTATCCCGGGAGTTAAAATAGGTCACGCTACAGACACAGAGCACGCCACAGGCTGTAGTGTTATCCTTTGTGATAACAAGGCAATCTGCGGGGTTGACATACGTGGCGGAGGCCCTGCCAGCCGTGAAACGGAGCTTCTTAACACCAACATGAGTAACGACGGCATAAACGCCCTTCTACTCGGCGGCGGCAGTGCCTATGGTCTGGATGCGGCAGGCGGTGTTATGAAATATTTAGAAGAAAAAGGCCAGGGTGTGCAAGTGGGCGATGTTGTGGTGCCCATAGTTCCGGCGAGCTGTATATTTGACCTGTCATGTGGGTCTTCATCGGTACGACCGGATAGCAATATGGGCTACCAGGCATGCCTTAATGCCGAAAAAAACCTTGAGCAAATGGGCAACGTTGGTGCAGGCTGCGGTGCAACCGTGGGCAAGTTTATGGGACCTGAGCGCAGCATGAAGGCAGGCTTGGGCACATATGCTGTTGAAATCAATGGCGTAAAGATAGGTGCCATAGTTGTTGTAAACGCCATAGGCGATGTGTATGAAATTGACAGTACAAAGGAATTGGCAGGTCTTCTCTCGTTTGATAAAACACATATGGTTTCAAGCGAGGAGGAAATTTTTAAAATGATGCAGCTTGCAGCCGCATCAAGTCAGAACACCACTATAGGTGCAGTTATAACAAACGTTAAGATGGATAAATCCCAAGCAAATAAGCTCTCAAGGATAGCATCCAACGGCATTGTAAGAACAATACGCCCTGTGAACACATCTATGGACGGTGACAGCATGTATGCTCTCTCGGTAGGCGATGTTGAATTTAATCAGGATATTTTAGGCTCAATTGCCTCCTATGTGGTGGCAAAGGCAATCAATAATGCTGTACTTAGTGCGGATGAGGCTTACGGCTTAAAGAGTGCAAAAAGCTTTATGTAAATGGATTTTTATAATACAAAACTACCCGAAAAAGATTTTCGGGTAGTTTTTCTTTTGTCGATAGGGATTTATATCGATGCATTATGTTCTTAAGGACATAATGCCGTTATTCAGCAATAATTGTAATTGTGCTTGATACCAAGCCGTTTGCTTTAGCTGTAAGCTTAATCTCGCCTGCATTCTTATCAGACTGGATAATAACCATACAAGCACCGTTAAAGGCTCTGCGCTTGTTCTGCTTGTCGGGGTTGTATGCATCCAATGTAATGGGTCTGCCACGGAAGTCCTTCAAGGGGGTAGCCTTGTCGGGTTCTAAGCTCGAGGGGTCACCGTTGCCTACACCTATAATGTTGGCTGCGCCTTCAACACGGAATCTTACTTCGTTATCTGCAAAGGATACCACATCGCCCTTTTCGTCATAAATCTTAGCGTAAACAACAATTGCGTCACAGCCGTCTGCCTTCATTTGGGTTCTGTCGGGCTCAAGAACTACCTTGTAAGCATTGCCGCTTGTTCTTCTTACACATTCGCAAACAGCTACGCCGCCATTTTTACCGATAGCCTTAATCTCGCCTGCCTCGTACTTAACATTAAAGTCAACATGGGCGTACTTTACCATTTCCTTTTCGCCCAAAGATTTGCCGTTTAAGATAAGCTCAACTGTTTCACAGTTTGTAACGCATCTTACGCAAACCTCCTCGCCTTCTTCCTTAAGGTCCCAATGAGGCATAAAGTGAATACTGGGCTCATCCTTCCACATAGCCTTGTAGTAAAAGTAACCGTCCTTGGGAAGACCGCAGGTATCCATAATACCGAAGTGGGAGTTAATGCAGGGCCATGCATAGGGGGTGGGCTCGCCACGGTAGTCAAAGCCTGTCCATACAAAGATACCTGTAAGGCGGGGATTGTTCTTGTAGTCAATCCAGCTGCGTTCATGTGTACAGCACCAGGAGGCAAGGTTTGTCTCGTAAGAAGTGCAATAGCCCTTTTCAACATCTGCTTCGTAAATGCCACGTGTTGTTGTACTTGAGGTGGACTCTGTGCAGATGGTCATTCTGTCGGGATAGTTTTCCAAATCCTTAAGATACTGGTCATTTCTCTGGCCGTAGTTATAGCCTAAAATGTCCATACATTCCCAATAGTTGTTTTCGTTATAGCCGTGGTTCATTGCAACTGTTGTAGGACGAGTGGGGTCAATCTTATGGGTGATTTCACGAAGCCTCTGCTCTATTCTCTTGCCGATGATTGTACCAAGGATTACTTCTTCGTTATCTAAGCACCACATAAATACACAAGGATGGTTTCTGTCACGGTAAAGAAGGCTCTTTAAGTCTTCAACGCCACGGTCTGTACAGTCCAGCTTTCTGTTTTCGTCCATTACAAGCATACCAAGGCGGTCACAGGCATCCAGAAGCTCAGGTGTAGGCGGATGATGTGAGCAGCGGTAGGCGTTGGAGCCCATTTCCTTAAGCTTTTTAATCTTGAACTCGTTTATGGAGTCGGGCAATGCAACACCGATGCCTGCAAAGTCCTGATGATTACATGTACCCTTGATTTCAACGTGCTTGCCGTTGAGGAAAAAGCCTTCCTTGGTAAATTCCAATGTTCTGATACCAAAGGTTGTTGTGTAAGTATCGATAACATTTCCGTCCTGGAGAATGATTGTTTCAACGCTGTAGAGTGTGGGGTCTTCGATGCTCCAGAGCTGGGGATTTTTAACGGAAAGCGACTGCTCGATTACCTTTTCGTCAAGCATGCCGATTTCAAATTCAACCGCTTCCTGTGCACATTCAACACCGTTTTTGTCGTAAATTGTGGTTTCAAGTACAGCCTTTTCACCGTTTGCGTACTTGTTTACAACCTCTGTATTTATTCTGACGATAGCTTCGCTGTCGCATACGGCAGGTGTTGTAACGTATGTACCCCACTTCTTTACATGGAGCTTGTCTGTTACGGTAAGATATGTGTGACGGTAGATGCCTGCACCTTCGTACCACCAGCCCTCGTACTTGTCGGCTTCAACCTTTACAAAAATGCAGTTTGTGCCTTCCTCGCCGTACTTAAGATATTCCGAAATATCGTAGGAGAAGGAGGAATAACCTGAGAAATGACTGCCTATAAGATGGCCGTTCACCCAAACTGTGCTGTTGCGGGAAACACCGTCAAATTCAATAGAAACAACCTTGCCTTTGTATTCCTCGGGAAGGTCGAATTCCTTTCTGTAGCAGCCTATACCCTGCTTAAGGTAGCCCTGGGCATCCCATTCCTTTTTGGAAAAATTGCCCTCTACAACCCAATCGTGAGGCAGATTAACAACCTTCATCAGGTCTTTGTCGAGCTTTATGTCAACTTCCTTGTCGTTGTAGGCAATTGCAAGCCATTCACCGTTCTGCCTTTTGTCGCAAACGGTAACGCCGCCTGTACAGCCTGCCTTGATGGCATACTGAACATCAATATCACCTGCATAGAAGGTCCATTGTTCGTCAAAACACATTCTTTCTCTGTTCATAATGCTTCTCCTTTTTAGTATAAATAGTTAAAAAGGCAGTTTTGTTATCAAAACTGCCCTGTTTATTATTCTTCAAAATTAGATTCAATAAGTGCTTCCAAAGCATCTACAGCCTGCTGTTCGTCCTCGCCCTCTGCACTGATTGTTATCTCCATACCTCTTGCAACACCTAATGAGAGAACACCCAGTAAACTCTTTGCATTCACCTTTTTATTTTCTTTTTCAACCCAGATGCTCGATTTAAACTCGTTTGCCTTCTGAATAAAAAATGTAACCGGGCGAGCGTGAAGACCAACCTGGTTCTGTACAACTATCTGCTTTACTACCATAGTTTTTTCTCCTAACAGTCTGATTTATCGTTTTTATTATAAATATTTTAATACTTTTATACCCTTGTGTCAAGAATTATTTGTGCTTCTGTAGTTGATAAAGAAAAAATTTTTACCGTTTCTATTCTATGTCGAGAACGGTGTCCTGAACTGTGCCCTCCATGCCTTCCACGTTTGTGTAGCTGTCGGGAACTTCGCCCACAATAAGGTGCTGAGATATGGGCACAATGTTTGTAACCGTCATGCTGTCTTTTATGCCGGGGATGTAAATTCCCACCTTTGTATCTACCCTGAGATTTATTGTGTATAAGGTTTGATTTATACCCTCTGACACAAATTTGTCCTCGGCTGTTACATTTGTGTTTGCCAGTATGAGGAACTTTACTGGAACCGATGGACCTAATCCCGAGAAAAACGGATTTGACAAAAAATTCCCCAGGGGGATTTTCGCTTCGATTTCTTCAAGCTCAATGATTTTGTCCTTAAGCATCAGCACAATATCGGTCATGAAAAGGTTTACCTTGTGACTGTCCATCCCCACAGAGGCAACAGTGCCCTCGGGGGTGTATACAATTCGGGTGAAATCAAAGTCGATATTTTTGAGTTCCTTGTTTATTATTTCATTAAGGTTATTTGCCACAACGTTTTCGCCATAGCCCTTTGCAACCGAAACTATAATAGGGCGTATTTTCATGCCTGCCCACAGTGTGAGCAGTATCAGTGCAAGGAGCACAAAAGCAAGCCTTTTACACCTGTCGCCTTTTTTTCTTACGCTCACAATGCCTAACCGCATAGCACCACCTCTGTACAATATATGATACAATTAAAAGGCTGTTGCATGTGCAACAGCCTTTTTTGCTTTTCACGTTTTGCTTGCAAAATTATATCTTGCCCCCAGGGTATATCACATCAAAGAGACAAAATTTTATTTTGCTCCTTTGATATACTCCACCAGTTTTTCAACGCCCA
>JAFUJG010000263.1 GCA_017468215.1 Clostridia bacterium
AAATGAGCAGAAAAAGTGGCGTGTTAATGCATATATCCTCACTCCCGAGCCCCTACGGCATAGGCACCATGGGTGCAGAGGCGTACAAATTTGCAGATTTTCTCCAAAAGGCGGGGCAGAAGGTGTGGCAGGTGTTGCCCATAGGTCACACCTCCTATGGCGATTCACCATACCAGGCATATTCCTCCTATGCAGGCAATCCCTATTTTATCGATTTGGATATGCTCTGCAAGGAGGGCTATATCACCCCAGAGGATTTGGCAAGTATTCCCCGGGAAAAAAACAGCGTGCAGGCAGACTATAAAATGCTTTATGAAACACGCTATCCCATACTGAAAAAGGCGGCAGAAAAATTTTTGGAAATGCCCTCGGCTGAATACTACACCTTTTTGGAGGAAAACCGTTTGTGGCTGGAGGATTATGCCAACTTTATGGCAATAAAAGAAAAAACAGGCTTTGTAAGCCGTGAAGACAGAGAAATTTGTCTCAGAGTGAGGAGCGACGAAAGCCTTTTGTTTGCCGACGAGGAAACCGTTAGGATATACAAGGCTATCCAGTTTTTCTTTTTTAAACAATGGTTTGCTCTTAAGGATTATGTGAACGCAAAGGGTATCGAAATCATAGGCGATTTGCCCATATACTGTGCCTCCGACAGTAGCGATGTCTGGGGCGAGAGCAGGGCATTTTTGCTGGATGAGGAATATTTGCCCCACACGGTTGCAGGCGTGCCTCCGGATGGGTTTTCACCCTTAGGTCAAAGGTGGGGCAACCCCCTTTATGACTGGGACTGGCTAGAGAAGACAAAATTTGCATGGTGGGTTGAACGCCTGAGATATGCACTTAAAATATTCGACACAGTAAGGATTGACCATTTCCGTGGCTTTGACAGCTACTTTGCCATCGATGCAAAGGAGGAAACCGCCGTTAACGGAAAATGGATTGACGGACCCAAAATGAAGCTTTTCAAAGCCTTTGAGCGGGAATTAGGGGAGAATTTGCCTATTATTGCCGAGGATTTGGGTTACCTGACCGAAAGTGTCAAAAAGCTCCTTAGTGAAACCGGCTACCCGGGCATGAAAATCCTGCAGTTTGCCTTCGACGAAAGGGAGTCGGGCGATTATCTGCCGCATAACTACACTCCCCACAGCGTGTGCTATGTGGGCACCCACGATAACGATACCGCCCTTGGCTGGTACAACACCGTTAACCAAAATGACAGGCTTATGGCAACAAAATACTTTAACCTGACCGAGGAGGAGGGCTACTCAAAGGGCATGATACGTGGAGCAATGAGCTCCGTGTCTGATTTGTGCGTAATCTGCATGCAGGATATTTTAAACCTTAACAGCGAAAGCAGGATGAATACCCCCTCAACAAATTCGGGCAACTGGCAATGGAGAGTAAAAAAGGATATCCTCACAGACAGCCTTGCTGAGGATTTAAATAAAATGACAAAACTATATGGACGATAAAATAAAAAAAGACGGTATTTACCGTCTTTTTTTATTTATTACACCATATATTCGTCAATGTCCAAAAACAGCTTTTGGGCACGTTTTTTTAAAAGGGTGTTTTCTTCTTTTTGCAGTAATGGGTCATCCTTCAAAAGCTTTGCCACTGCATCCGAGGATTTTTTTAAGGTTTCCATATCCAGAAGGGAAGATATCTTCAAAGGCGGCAGACCGTGCTGTCGTGTGCCGAAAAATTCACCCGGGCCACGAAGCTTAAGGTCTGTCTGTGAAATAACAAAGCCGTCGTTGGTTTTTGTCATTATGTTCATGCGTGCCTTGATATCCTCGTTCATTGCCGAGGGAATAAGTATGCAATAGCTCTTTTCTTTGCCTCTGCCAACTCTGCCTCGGAGCTGGTGCAGCTGGCTAAGCCCGAACCTTTCGGCGTTTTCAATAATCATAAGTGTTGCCGACGGAACGTTTACACCAACCTCAATAACCGTGGTAGATACTAAAATGTCCGTATCACCAAAGGCGAAGGAGTTCATAACACTATCCTTTTCGCTATCCTTCATTTTGCCGTGAATAAGACCCACCTTAACAGTGGGAAAAACATTTTTCGCCAGATTATCCGCATAGGCAACGGCACTCTTTAAGTCAAGCTCGTCATTTTCGTCCACCATAGGGCACACAATATATACCTTATGGTTGTTTTCAGTTTCTTTTTTTATAAATCCGTACATCCTGTCACGGATATTTTCACCAATACAGAAGGTGTCCACCTTACTGCGTCCCGGCGGAAGCTGGTCAATAACGCTTATATCCAAATCGCCGTAGATAATAAGTGCCAACGTGCGGGGAATAGGCGTTGCCGTCATAACAAGTATGTGAGGGTTATACCCCTTTGACACAAGTGCACCACGCTGCTTAACGCCAAAACGGTGCTGCTCGTCGGTTAACACAAGGCGTAAGCTTTTAAAATTAACACCCTCCTGGAAAAGGGCGTGTGTGCCTATAACAAGCCCAACCTCTCCCGAGGCAAGCTGTTCGTACACCAAATTTTTCTCCTTTTTAGTCATGCTGCCTATAAGGAGTGCTGTTTTTATCCCCAAAGCTTCAAAAATGGGAGAAATATCCTCATAGTGCTGGCGTGCAAGGATGCTTGTAGGTGCCATAAATGCCGCCTGATAGCCGTTCCTGACGGTTAAGTACACACTTATCATGCCTACCGCCGTTTTACCCGAGCCAACATCACCCTGAACAAGGCGGTTCATTGGAGCATTTGATTTTAAATCCGCAATAATTTCATCCACAACACGGCCTTGTGCCTCTGTGAGCGAGTAGGGGAAAAGCTTTAAAATAGGGGATATATCCGTGTCTGCAAAGGGTGTTACGGTAGCCTTGCGTGCATTGGTTTTGCGTATTTTCAACGCCAGCTGAAGCAAAAACAGCTCCTCAAAGGCAAGGCGGTTTCTGGC
>JAFUJG010000264.1 GCA_017468215.1 Clostridia bacterium
ATGCACCAAAATGCTCGCCGATACACAAAGTATAGGTTCCGCTTTTGGCACACTCTGACGAAAAAATTTGCACGATTAAAACTCTGCGACCCTTTTCGCCGGAAAAATTGGTGGATTTTGGTGCGGAAATTGCCGATAGGCTGTCGCCTCTCAAAATTGACAAGCCGAAAAGACACAATTTTAACAAGAAAAGGGCATATGGGGTTCGACTCTCCTCGCCTTGCCTTATTGTGTGTACAAAAAAACACCCATTCATTTGTTGCTCCGGATTAAATAGAAGAACTAACTTCACTCCACCAAAAGCTGCGTTTTTGAGCATTTTGTCACTGACTGGCAGAAATTGCGAGTATCCCCTTCCGCTTCTTGCGAGCAATTTCAGTTTTCTCAGGTCGCTGAGTGCGTGCCTTTGAAAACGGTGCCACAAAAGGGATAAAATGCGAAAAAACAAAACCCACTACCTTCATGTCGGTTGCTTCACTACCATCTCCGCCCCTGCGAGGCCGTTTTAAGGGGTGTGGGGAAATCGGAATTCCCCACGTTTTTGGTCCTTTTGTCGCACAAAAGGACATAGATTTCGCACTCTGCGACAATTGACAATATTGTTTGTATTAATTACATCGCTTTTTTGAACTATTCCACTATGGCGTAGTTTTCGTTTGTACAAAAAAACACCCCGAAGGAAAATCCTTCGGGGTTAGTTCTCTAATAAAATAATATATCCTCATACGTAGGCATGGGCCAGTAGTCCTTACTTACCATAGGCTCGATTGCATCCACATAGTCACGCACCTGGGTCGCCAAGGGGAGCACGTTGCTGTGCATATACTTTGCACCCTCAAGAGTGTTCATCGCCTCTGCCTTTTCAACCTCAAGCTCAAACTTTGCAGTTGCGGCATAAAGCTTTTCGAACAAGGGCTTTATGCGGTAAATCATATCCATTTCCACAACAGCGTCAATGCCAAGCTTACGCATTGCTTCAACAGCCTCCGCAAGACTTGTAAGGTACTTGCTCACAGCAGGAAGTATTTCCTTTTTAGCCATATCCAGCATAGTCAGGCACTCGTAATTGTTAATCTTGAAATACTTCTCCATTCTGATTTCGTAACGGCTTTCAAGCTCTGCACGTGTGTAAACGCCCAAGGATTCGAACAGCTTTACGCTTTCCTCCTTGGTGTATTCGCCGTAGGATTCGATAGAATGCTTAAGTGCAGGCAAGCCACGTCTCTTAGCTTCTTCAACCCATTCGGGCGAATAGCCGTTGCCGTTGAAAACTATCCTGGGATAATGCTTTTTAAAGATTTTTCTCACGCATGCCATTGCTGCAGCATGGGGGGCATCCGTGCCCTGGATTTCGTCGGCAATACGCTTTAAGCTGTCTGCCACAATGGAATTTATAACAGTGTTAGGTCCTGCAATTGATGCAGAGGAGCCAACAGTTCTGAACTCGAACTTATTACCTGTAAAGGCAAAGGGGCTTGTTCTGTTGCGGTCGGTATCGTCCTTTTTAAACGCAGGAATGGTCGATGTGCCCAAATCAAGGGTGCCGCAATCAAGGTCAACCTTGTCGTCGCCTGCAATAATGCTTTCCACAACCTTGTCAAGAGCATCGCCCAAAAACATGGAAATAACACAAGGCGGTGCTTCGTTACCACCCAAACGATGGTCATTACCCGGGTTAGCCGCACTTGCACGCAAAAGACCGCCGTGAAGGCTTACCGCTTCCATGGTAGCTGCTAAGAATATAAGGAACTCAACATTATGTACAGGGTCCTTACCGGGCTTTAACAGGTTTTTGCCTGTATCTGTGCTTACTGCCCAGTTGTTATGCTTACCCGAGCCGTTAAGCCCCTTGAAGGGCTTTTCGTGCAAAAGGCAAACCAATCCGTAGTGGTCGGCACACTTTTTAAGGGTTTCCATAACCATGTAATTTGCATCCACCGCAGTATTTGCCGAGCTGTACACACAGGCAAGCTCGTGCTGACAGGGAGCAACCTCGTTGTGCTTTGTTTTTGCGAAAATACCAAGCTTATAAAGCTCGGTGTCAACCTCCTTCATAAAGAGAGCCACGTTTTCACGAAGGGAGCCGTAGTAGGCATCGTCCATTTCCTGTCCCTTGGGAGCAGGTGCACCGAAAAGGGTACGGCCTGTTATCTTAATATCCTTACGCCTCTCCACATGCTCCTTTGATACCAAAAAGTATTCCTGTTCGGGGCCTACAGTTGCAATAATTTCCTTTGTTTCGTTATCGCCCAAGGCTCTGAGCACCCTGAGTGCTTCCTTTTCAAGAGCTTCGCAGGAACGGAGAAGGGGTGTTTTTTTATCAAGAGCTTCGCCTGTATACGAACAGAAGGCTGTGGGAATACACAAGGTTACGCCTGCAGAGTCCTCTTTTAAAAACGCAGGGGATGTGGTATCCCAGGTGGTGTAGCCACGTGCTTCAAAGGTTGCACGGATACCGCCGGAGGGGAAAGATGATGCATCGCTCTCGCCCTTTATGAGCTGTTCGCCTGTAAACTCCATAATAGCCTTGCCTGTAACAGGGTCGGGATTTATAAAAGCGTCGTGCTTTTCCGCCGTAAGACCTGTAAGGGGCAAAAACAGATGAGTGTAATGGGTAGCACCCTTGCTCATTGCCCAGCTTTTCATAGCCTCTGCAATTTCATCTGCAGCCGTCTTGGAAAGAGGGCCGCCGTTTTTAAATTCTGCATATGTTTTATCTGAAAGCATTTCACGCATAACTTCGTCACTAAAAACGTTACATCCGAAATACTCGCTCAAGGGTTTTCCGTTCATTTATAACCATTCCTTTCTTAGGGAGGGTTTATTACATAATTACCTACAGTATATTTAACCATATTTCCACAGTAAAATCAAGC
>JAFUJG010000265.1 GCA_017468215.1 Clostridia bacterium
CTGTACAATTCCGCCTGTTTTTTCCAAAAGTCTTTGGTCGGTAACCTTTATTACAAGACCCTTGGATGGGTTTTTTGTATTTTTCGATACCTTCAATATTTCAATTTCGTATTCGTCAATGTTTTTTCCGTCAAGGCTTGTCCGTATATATGCTTTGCCCTTTTTTATCTCGCTTTTGTGCCCAAGGGGTACTGTTTCGCCCTGAAAATCAGTTTTTATCCTACCGAAAATTCCTGTTTTATCGTTAATTTTTATATCTCCCAACACTTCGGCATTATTTAAAAACATACCTTTAAGTTCCCCGGGCGAGCCTTTTTCGCCTTTGACCACCGAGCCTATGAGGCACCTTTCAACGGTGCCCTCTTTTACCGAAAACTTTACGCCGGTATCCGCATCGGACACTCCGTGCCCCAATGCTCCATAGGACATACTCACAGGGTCTACATAGGTAAGAGTTCCCACTCCTGCAGTGCTGTCACGCACCCATAGTCCTACACGCTTCGTGCCGTCGTATTCGCTTACCTCAGGGGCAACACTTATCTTCCGTATTTCTTCGCCCGATTTCACCTCAAGCACAACATCGCCCTCACTTTGGGCTATCATATTTGAGAACTCCTCGGGGGTAGAGGTTTTTTCACCGTCAACAGAGATGATAACGTCCCCTTCCTTTATCCCTGCTTTTTCTGCAGGGGATTTTCCGCTTTCGTTTACCCTTCCCACGGCAACTACTATGAGTGAGTCTGCATAAAGGCGTATACCTATGGCGCAGCCACCCGCAATAACCTTTGCCTCGTCTATTACTTTAACGGTTACCGACTTATAAGGTATTCCGAAAATAGATAGCGATGCTTCGTAATCGCCTGTTTTGCGGGCGACAATTGCATTTTGTACTGTTTCGATGGAGTTGTCGCTAATTTTAAGATGAGGCAAAGATTTACTGTTCCAGCTTCGGTCCTTATAAAGTATCAGCGTATCGGGCAAATTTATATATGAAAACACCGTTGTTGCAATCAGCACAACTGCACAAATAAGGCTTATTATTCTTTTCTTTTGCATACAAAAACCCCTTTTTTATGGTATGTACTCGTTAAGAGGTAAAAATTCGTAGCCGTCACGCCTTGCGGTGTCGATTATATCACCAAGGGCGGCAGCGTTATCCTGCGACACTGCATGCAGCAGGATTACACATCCGCTGTGCAAGTTTTCACAGGTTTTTTTAAGGGCATAGTCACTGCCTCGCTGACGGTCGGTATACCAGTCGTCATAGGCAAAGGACCAGAAAACATTTGTATAGCCTAATTTTTTTGTTAAGTTTAAGGTTTTTTCGCTGTATGCCCCCTCAGGTGCACGGAAAAACTTCATGTGAGAGCCGTATTTATTATAAAAGGCATAATCCAGGCTTAAAACTTCGCCTTCAAGCTTTTCGTCTTTTACATTTGGCAGGCAGGGATGATTCATTGTGTGATTCCCCACAATATGCCCCTCTTTGACCATGCGGTCCACAAGCTCACCCTCGCTTTTGAAATAATCTCCTGTTATAAAAAATGCTGCTTTTACTCCCTTTTCCTTTAAGGTGTCGAGTATTTTTCCTGTCTGACCGTTTTCGTAGCCCTCGTCAAATGTCAGATACAGATATTTTTTCTCACTTGACCCCATATATATACATCCGTATTTATCCATCATTTCCGTTTGTTTTTGGGTAAATTCGGGTCTTTCGGGTGCTTTGCGTCTCATCCCCCAGCTTTCTTTTTTTTCAGATAGAGTATCTCCCATGGTCTCCACGTTATCCGTAGCTCCGCAGCCCGATAAAACCAAAACCAAAATCAAAATAAATATTTTAAACA
>JAFUJG010000026.1 GCA_017468215.1 Clostridia bacterium
ACGTGTAATTTTGTTTTTGTGCAAGGGTGCAACAAGCTCTGTAATGGCCCAGCTGCGACCCATGCCTGCTGTAAGCTGTACAAAAAGCTTTGCACCTGTTTTATGAACCTCGTCCATGAACTCCTTTAAGTCCTTGAACATTTTAGGATTCTGCCAAAGCCATTTTCCCCAGAAGGTATCTCTGAGAGGTGCGATACCGGGAATAATTAAACCTACGTTGTTATTTGCTCTTTCCAAAAAAAGCTTTGCCGCTTCCTTGTCAAAATGGCAACCGCCAAGCTCAAACCATCCGAAAAGGCTTGTGCCGCCCATAGGGCACATTACAATTCTGTTTTTAATCTCTACATTGCCTATTTTCCAGGGAGTAAACAATGCATCATATTTTTTATCCATTTATCTTCCTCCTTTGTTATTTTAATTATACTGCCTTACTGATTATTCCGCAAGGCTGAATTCGAAAATAGCACTTTCGTCGTCCCAGTTTTCGTTACTTACCCAGTAAACGGTTTTGTCCGTAAGGTTATAGATTGCCGAATGTACCGTAACAGAATTGGAGTCGTCATTGTTCCAGTTACGTCTGCCTACTGTGGCAAGAACCTGCATGCCTGCCTTTTCGTCCTTAACTGTGGCATTAGTTTCTCTGAGCACTTCTTCAAGCTTTATATAACGGTCGTAGCCCTTTTTTTCTGATACATCACAGCCATCGTAATATCCGGGGTTTAAAACAAAGTTTGTTATCCACTGATAAGATGCATTTGCTTCGCTATCACCAAGGTAAGCATCGTTGTCGTTATAATGAACTACCAACTCACGCCGGCTTCCGTCGTTATCGGTAGCATCTGTGCCTGTGGGAACCCACTCTAAAATTACGCTTCTGCCTGTGGAATCTGCCACCATGTAATGATAAGATGTGTTTGCACTGTCATGCAAATCGTACTTTTTAACAAGCTCTACCGCTTCGTCCACGTCATCTGCATAGTCAAGAATAAGGCGGAGCATTGTTGTACTTGTAATGTCGGGCTTTTCTGTCATTTGGTTTGTTGCAACGGTCTTTTCTCCGCCCTGATATGTCATATAGATACCGCAGCTTACGCCTTCAGAGTTAATACCGTCCAAGGGTGCATAGGGTGCGGCAAGGCATGTAATTTTGTCCATAAGTCCGTCAATACCCTTTTCCTTATCAATGCCTAAGAACTGCAGGTCAACAGTAGATATTGTAGAGTGTCTGTCGCCATTGCCCTTTGTAAATACAATGCATGTGTTTGTCTTGTCAAAGTCATAGTTTCTGCCAAAAAGTCTGTCGCCGTCCTCGGTTGTAAGTGTAACTGAGGAACAGCCTATTTCCGGGTTTTCGATACCCATGTCGATAAGCCCCTTTGTAATGCGACCTGTTACAAATTCGATAAGCTCACCGTCGCTTTCGGCACCGCCCTCATTAAGGAACTCGTCAAAATAAAATCCGCCCTTTACATCCATGCGGTATACACTGCCGTCAAGATGCTCGTCGTTTCTGGCTCTTATTTCCTTTATACTCATAACTGTTGAGATTTCATTGCCCCAGATTGCAAAAACTACAGTAGCCGTAATAAGTACAAGTGCAAGAATTGTTACCAATACACCAATTAAAATCTTTTTCCACAATTTCATAATAAAATCTCCTTACCTTAAAAACATATGAATTAAAAGCTCGTTTATTTTTTTAAAGGGCTGATACCTCATGGGCAGGTCAAGCCATAGCCTTTTGTTAACCATGCTCTTTTTATGGCTGAAGGTGTCAAAGCCGTACTTTCCGTGGTATGCGCCCATACCGCTTTCACCCACACCGCCAAAGCCCATACGGCTTGTGGCAAGGTGTATTACCACATCGTTTACACAGCCGCCGCCAAAGGAGCATCTTTCGGTAACAGATTTTATAACCTTCCTGCTGCGTGCAAAAACATAAAGTGCCAGAGGCTTAGGGTTGTCATTTATAACCTCTATTACCTTTTCAATATCCTCAAACTCAAGTATGGGCATTACAGGGCCGAATATTTCCTCGCCCATAACCTTATCTTTCCAGGTAACGTTATCCATAACGGTAGGTTCAATCTTTAGCTTTTCACGGTCATACTGTCCGCCGTGCACAAGCTTTGTGCTGTCAATAAGTGAAAGTATTCTGCCCAGGTGCTTTTCGTTTATAATCTTGCCGTAATCCTCATTTAAAAGAGCTTTACCATACTGCTTTTCTATCTCACTCTTTACAGCTTTTATAAACTCAGATTTCACATCCTTGTGGCAGTACACATAGTCGGGAGCTACACAGGTCTGTCCGCAGTTTAAAAACTTGCCCCACACAATTCGTCTGGCGCTGAGCTTTACATCGGCACTTTTATCCACAATGCAGGGGCTCTTTCCGCCAAGCTCAAGGGTAACAGGGGTAAGATGGCAGCTTGCTTTTTCCATAACAAGCTTGCCCACGGTTTTTCCGCCTGTGAAGAAAATGTAGTCAAACTTTTCTTCTAAAAGATGTGCGTTTTCCTCACGTCCGCCTTCTATAACAGCTACGTACTCCTCATTAAAGGTAGATTGTATAAGCTCTTTAATCACCTTGGAGGTATTGGGCGAGTATGCACTTGGCTTAAGTGTAACGCAGTTGCCTGCTGCCAAGGCATCGCAAAGAGGCTCCATAGTTAACATAAAGGGATAGTTCCAGGGGCTCATTACAAGACACACGCCGTAAGGCGATGACTTTACATAGCTTTTGGAGGGGAACTGTGCAATAGGTGACAATACCCTTTTGTCCTTGGCAAAACACCTTGTGTGCTTAATCATATAGCTTATTTCCGAAAGTGTAAGCCCGCTTTCGCACATATAGCTTTCAAAGGCAGACTTTCCCAAATCCGCCTTTATTGCCTCGTTTATTTTATCGGTATTGTCCTCTATGGCTTTTTTAAGCTTTTTCAAGGCATCTAATCTGAATTTTACATCCAAAGTTTTCCCTGTGAGGAAAAACTCCCGCTATTTTTTTACTATTGCTTCAATTTCGCTTTTTGTCAATTTTAACCCTCCATTACATCATAATAAAACACTTCAAGCTCCTTTGCATTCATCAGAAGCGGTACAGGATAAAGGGGGTTTGCTTCCTTGTCGGCATGTTTTGCAAGCTTTTCAATATCGCCCTTTTCAATGCCCTTAAGCTTTTTGGGAATATTCATCATTTCATTCATCTGCTCAATTTTGGCAATAAAAATCCGTGCACCATCTTTAAAGGAAGTATCCGGGGAGCAAAGTCCTGTCTCAACCGACAGCTTCCAGAGCTTTTTGTGAGCACTTTTTCCGTATTTTTTAATCACATACGGAAGCAGCACTGCATTTGCAAGTCCGTGGGGAATGTTATACTCACCGCCCAAGGAATGTGCCACCGCATGACAGTAGCCAACGTATGATTTTGAAAAGGCTCTGCCTGCCAAAAAGGATGCATACAGCATCCTGCTGCGTGCTTCTTCGTCTGTATTGGTGGTATATACCTTATATAGGTTTTCAAAAATGATCTTTACTGCATCGATTGCATCACGCCTTGTGGTCTTAGTGGTGGAGTTTCCGATATATGCTTCAACCGCATGGGTCAGAGCATCCATGCCTGTTGTTGCAGCAACAGCCTTCGGCAGGGTTTTTGTTGCATCGCTGTCCAGTACAGCAACATTGGGTATAAGGCAAAAATCGCTTATGGGCGATTTATCCCTTGTTTTTCCGTCGGTTATTACAGTGGTTACGGTAACTTCACTGCCTGTTCCTGCAGTTGTGGGAATTGCAGTAAAACAAGGTGTTCTTTTATGTATTTTAAGTATGCCCGCCATCTTCATAACGCTCTGGTTTTCCTTTGCAATACGTGCACCTACCGCCTTGCCGCAGTCGATAGCGGAGCCGCCGCCCATGGCAACAATTGCTGAGCAGGCTTTTTTGATGTAAACCTCCCGTGCCTCCTCCACGTTTTCAACCGTGGGGTTGGGCACAGTTTTGTCATAAACGGTATACTGTATATTGTTATCACCAAGGGATTTTTCAAGCTTTTCAAAGCATTCAATGCCTCGTATTACCTTGTCGGTTACAACAAGAACGTTTGTATATCCCTTTTCCTTAAGTAAGGCACCCACCTTTTCTACATCCTGCAAAAGAACAGGGTTACGGTAAGGCAGAATGGGGATTGCCATTTTAAAGCAGAACTGAAAAGCTCTGCAATATGCTTTTTTTAATATATTCACGGTTAATTTTCCTTTCCTTCACAAAGCTTTTCAAGATTGCCCACAATTGTGCCAAGGGCTTTATAGAAGGTTGTTCTCTCCTCGTCGGTAAGACCCTCACCCACCTTTGCCACAACCTGTCCGATTATAAGGCTTATCTCGTCAAAAACTGTTTTTCCCTCACTTGTTATAAAATACTTCGACTTGTATTTTTTCCCGCTGTCCTCCTGGATAACATAGCCTTTTTCCTTTAAGGTTGCAAGTGATTTTGACACGCCGGCCTTATCCTCCATGCAAAGGTTACACAGCTCTGTTGCAGTGAGACCATCGCCGTTTTTACCAAGATAAAAAAGGCATGTAACGTTGGATGCCTTAAGACCGTACTCTGTCATTTCGTGGCTTTTTATCTTGATGATATATTTATATGCCTGCGAAATGTTTGATGTAAATTCCTCAAATCTTTGTATCATATTGTCACTCCCTGTCAAAAATTGTTGAGGTGTCAACAATTCAATTTTACCATATGTTTATTTTAATGTCAACAAAAACAAAAGAGACGACTTTTGAACAGGTCCAGTAAAAACGGACAATAGAAAAAAAGAGCCTCCTATGATAGAATTAAAACTATCATAGGAGGTTTTTGTTATGCCAAGAAAATATGAAAAAGTACGGGAATTGCTTCCCATCATTAAAGAAATGATGAA
>JAFUJG010000266.1 GCA_017468215.1 Clostridia bacterium
GATGCAAAATACAAGGCTGTTTACACAAGCGAAACAGTCAAAGAAAACGAGGACGAATTTATAACCTTCAATGAGCTTGCCGCAGCATTTGCCGACGGCGAAAGTGATGAGGATACAAAAATGCTGGAAGCCTTTGTGGCTCGCCTTACAGACGAAGAAGCGGTCAAGCTTACAGGTTGTACCGCACCTGTAAGTGGTAAAGGGCACAGAACAGGTATTGCAGGTATAGAGGCATACGGTGTGCCCATTATAGGCACATCTAACGGCCCGGCAGGTATTCAGTACAACGGCTCGGCAAGCACCTGGGAAACAACAAGTACATTCTATCCCTGTGCTACAATGCAGGCTTGTACGTGGAATGAGGAGCTTATCGAGCAATTAGGTGCGGCTATGGCAGACGAGGCCAGATTCTTTGGCATGAGCCTCTGGCAGGCACCCGGTATGAATATACACCGTGACCCCTTGTGTGGTCGTAACTTTGAATATTTTTCCGAGGACCCATATGTTACAGGTAAAATCGGTGCAGCAATAACACGAGGCGTACAGTCCAGGAAGTTTGCATCCCAGCTTAAGCATTTTGCCTTTAACAACCAGGAAAAGGGCAGATGGGGTAACGACAGCCGTGTCAGCGAGAGAGCAGCTCGTGAGATATATCTTAAGGGCTACGAAATTGCAATCAAGGAGAGCAACCCCTGGTCTATCATGTCATCCTACAACCGTATTAACGGCACACAGACCTCGGGCAGCTATCAGCTACTTACCGAAATCCTCCGTAACGAATGGGGCTACGAAGGCTTTGTTATGACCGACTTCAGAACAGCTAACGTAAGCCACGCACAGGAGATAGAAGCAGGCAACGACCTTAAGGCTCCTGCGGATTCGCCCAGACCTGAGAATGTGTACAGTGCCCTTTCTGACGGTTGGCTTTCTCGTTGGCAGGTTAACCGCAGTGCAGAGAGAGTTTTAAGGTTTGTTTTAAAAACCGAGGATGCCCTTCTTCTTGCAGAAGAAGATTTTAAGTATAATGTAACAGTAAGCGTTGACAGTGAGAAGATGAGCGTTTCCGATACAAAAATCAAAATTGCGGATTCGGTAACTTGGGGAGAATTTATCGAAAGTCTTACCGCAACCTACGGACAGAGCTATGTGCTTTTAGATGCAAAGGGAAATGTGGTTGATGATGAAAACACATACCTTGAGGTTGGAATGAAGATAAAGGTTACGGCTGAGGATAATTTAACCGAAAAGCTTTTTGAAATATCCGGCGAAAGCCTGGCGCTTAGCAAAAATGTTAAAGCCTCCTATACCCAGTCGGGTTACCCTGCAGCAAACGCTGTTGACGGAAACTACGCAACACGCTGGTCGGGCTTTTCACAAAACTATGTATGGAACGACTGGATTGAGGTTGACCTTGGTCAGGACTACCACATAACAAGAGTTGATGTAAGCTACTACAAGGGCGATGAGCGAACATACTCCTATGAGGTGCGTACTGCTACATCCGCATCCGATTATTGGTCCGATACAAGCAAAAACCGTGACTTTGATTCTCAGGGCTATAGCCTTGTTGCTTCTGGCGATACACAGTATACAACACTCCATACTGATAATATCAATTCCTACGGCAGATTTGTAAACCTTAAAACCACAGGCTCGGTTGGTGCTTTTGGTCCTACCCTTTGGGAGATTGAGGTTTACGGCTGGAAACTTGTAAGCGATGAATATATTATCGATGAAGAAAACAAGGTTATCTCCGTATGGGCAGGGGACACAACAAGCGATGCTGTCAGCAAGTTAAAGCTGTCGGGTCTGGCTACGCTGGAATTTGTGGGCGAAAACGATACCTGGGTTAATACAGGTGAAAAGTTCCGGGTAACAGACCAGAACGGAACTACAACAGAATATACCGTGCAGGAAATATACCGTAATATTACAGACCTTACAGCCTATGAGGGTGCAATAGTTGACAATAGTGCAAAGCTTATTTATGTAAAAGCAAAAACAAAGGCAGATGAAATAAAAACAATTGTCAACAATCTTCATAGCGGCGAAATAAGCCTTACAGATGCAGATATGGACGGCTTTGTATCTTTAGGCGACAAAGTTCTTGTCACAGCAGAAGACTCGGTTACAAAGGCAACC
>JAFUJG010000267.1 GCA_017468215.1 Clostridia bacterium
AGAGGAGAAAACACACGGTCAACCGCATCCATGCTGACCGCACCTACGGTTTGTCAATCATGGGCGGTTTTCGCATACGAGCTATTCGCCTCACTTCGTTTCGGATAGCTCAGTATTTGTAATGCCATGTGCGTTTTCCGAGTCTTGCGAGGGAATTCTCGCACGGTAATAAAATCAAAATTTATTTTTTACCTTATAGGAAATGAGAAATTTCCTATAAGGTAAAAAAGGTAAAAAAGGGAGCAGATGAATTCTGTTCCCTTTTCTTTCCTTTTTCGTAGCAGTATAAATCTTCCTTGTTTGCAGATAATAACTGTGCAATTACAAAAACAAGGAGACTTAATATATGAAAGCTACAGGCATTGTAAGACGAATTGACGATTTAGGCAGGGTTGTTATTCCCAAGGAAATAAGACGTGTTTTAAGAATTAAAGAAGGTGCACCCTTAGAGATATTCACCAAGCAGGATGGAGAAATTATTTTTAAAAAGTACTCCCCCATCGGCGAATTAGGTGACTTTGCCTATGATTACGTAGACACATTATCAAAAACAAGCGGCACACCCGCAGTTATTACCGACACCGACAGCGTGATTGCTGTTTCGGGTATTCCCAAGCGTGAGCTTGCAGAAAAGCGTGTCAGCTCACAGCTGGAAAAGCTTATGGAGGAAAAAACCTCTTTTATTATGAAAACCGGCTCCGACTCTATCCCTGTTATCGACGGCGGCGACCGCTACATGGCAGGCGTAGTGCACCCCATTGTTTCCGAGGGTGATACAATCGGCAGCGTGGTGCTTCTTAACGAAAACGGTACCATGGGCGAAGTGCAGGACAAATTGGCTCAGTCTGCCGCAGGCTTTTTAGGCAAGCATATGGAAAGCTAAAGGCGTAGGCGTATCTTTGCAGATATGTGCCAAAAACCAAAACTAACTTTATTCCACTCAAGTTGCGTTTTTTTACGTTTTGTTCCTGACTGGCAGAAATTGCGAGTATCAGTTTCCGCTTCTTGCGAGCAATTTCAGCCCTCCAAGGTCGCTGAGTGCGACCTTGGAGGGCGGTGACACAAAAGGGGCAAAACGTAAAAAAACAAAACCCATCAACGGTATATAAGCTGCATCTGTACAATCTTCGCCCCTGCGAGGCCGTTTTGGGGTCCGGGGAATCGGAACCCCGGTACTTTTGGTACTTTTGGCACCAAAAGTACATGCTCATCGCACCCCTGCGATAGTTTATATTATAGACTATGGCATAACAGCCGCTATGCCGTATCATCCGTTTATACAAAAAAAATGGTTGTGCTTTTTTGCACAACCACTTTTTTTACTGTAATGTTATTACTTCAATATCAAATGGAGCAAGAGTAACCTCTTTATATCCCCAATCGGTATTGACCTTTGCTTTCTGCTCTGTATCGCAATTGTTTATTACCACAAGCTTTTTGTCGGCAGGATAATATGCACATTCAGTGTTTATATTGTCGGTAATGTATTTTCCGTCATTTTCTGTCAATGACAGAATAAGCCTGAGAAGCTTGCCTGCGTTTTCCACGCTGTGACGGTAAGAGCCAATGTAAACACCCACACCTTCTCCAAAGGGGTGCATCGTTACGGCAGGAGTATTGTCCTTTTCGCACAACACCTTTGTGTCACCGTCTGTAATATAGGCATTGGGGTTAATGAGGACATCAGGGTCCGAAATTTCTGCACTATAGCTCCATCTGCCATGGCATATTCTTTCGCCGTTGTCAACATCCATACCCAATATGTGAGAAAGCCTGAGCATGGTATCGTAGCCATCGGTGGCAGAGGGTTCGTTCACACCTATTACCATGCCGCCGTTATATGCCCACTGGGTGATTTTTTCTACAACGTCATCATCCTTCCATCTGTCACCACCTGACCATGCGCTACCCTTTATACCTGCGTTGATTAGTATGTCAAAATCTTCAAGCTTGCCCGTTTTCACATCGGCAAAATCTATAAATTCTACATTAAAGGGAAAGCCCGACAAGCTTTCAATAACATTAATAAGGTCCACGTCGGGATGCTCGTGTAAATGCCCCGAGCAGGTCCAGCTGCGGAGAGAACCCCATGCGGTAAGCACCGCAATCTTTGACTTTAATGTAAGGGGTGCACCATTTGTATGGAAGTCACGTATCATTCTGAACTCGTCTGAGAGCTTTTCCATATAATCGTTAAAATCGGTAAACGGCAAGGTTAAGGACAAATATCCGCCCAAGCCAATGCGGTCAATTTTTGCTCTGAGGAGAGCTCGGCGAACGTTTCGCCAGTATATTTTGGCATCGAGGGTGGGATTGCCTCCCTCTGAGAAGGTTGGAAGCCCCCCAAGACCTACAGGGAACAAATAAGGATGAAGGCGTATTTCGTGGGTTTCGACCCCCTTTGCACCCGAGCAAAGCCTTACCTCAAAGCCTGAGAATACGCACTTGATAAGACCGTCAAAGCCAAATTCGGGGAACCTTTTGCCCCATGGCTCAACGCCTACCCAGCTGTCGTCGTAGAAAACGTATGCCTTTTTGCCGTAGGAGTGCACAATATCAATAAGCTCCTTACCGAACTCGATATTGAAATCGTTTATAAATTCCATCCAGTCAAGCTTCTTTTTATCGCATACACAATGTGTTGCATGGAGCTTACCCTTGTTTATAAAGTCCTCACTTGTCATGGCGTAGCCGTATTTTTTCCTAAAAGTGTCAAGAGCGTAGGTACTTACGGTAAAATCGTAGCTCGCCCAGTCGGTAAACATGTTGCGGCGGCGCTCATTGCTGCCCCATATCCATACAAAATTGTAAAACATACTGGTAAAACGGACAACAGTTGTCATAGGATGAGTTTTGCACCAGTTATGCATCCAGCTCTTTAAGTATTCCCGAGTTTGGGGATATATGGGGTCAATCTGCATTAAATGCTCCTTATCCCAGTTGTTTGTGGTGTGATTGTACATGGAAATTTCTTCCCATATTCTGTACGCAAGGAAATTAACGCTATACTTATGCCAGGGGGTTGTTTTTATTGTAACAACGCCGTTTTTATACTGCCATTCGGACACTTCCTCATTTGTTGTACGGTCAAAAACCTGCCAGTATTTAACACTGTCGGCACTTTCATTTATTTTAAACTGTTCTCGGAAAAAGTCCTTCATAAGCTCAATCGAGAGGCTTTCCCCTATTGCCACTACAGGCTCGGTCGCAAGAAAGGTCTGCTGCAGCTTGTCGGGGTTTTCACGTGCCCAGGCATTATGGTCACGTATGATACATATTGTGGAATAAATACTATAGCCTGCATTTATAATTTCGTCAGAAAGTGTTGTGCCATCACTGTCACGGATAACATCTGCTCCCCACTTCTCTGCCAG
>JAFUJG010000268.1 GCA_017468215.1 Clostridia bacterium
CTTTTTTGCGGTGGATTTTTAGTATAGCGAACCCCGCGGTTCGATAAGTGATGCCCCAAGGAAGCGAGTGAAGTGATGCTTGATTGGTTGGCAGAACTTATGCAGCGAGCGTAGCGAGTCGCTGTCCTTTAAGTTTCCTCGCCTATGAAAAAAATTCACCAAATTTTCTTTTGAAAATTCCCTTTTTCTTTTGCAAAATTTAACTTTACAAACTTTTTAAAGGGTGCTATAATTCATCCTTGGTGCCAATAGTTTCGACACTCAATATTATTACATCATTAAGGAAGCGATTTTTATGAGTAGTACACTGTTATCTGTGTCTATCGCTCTTTTGGGCGGTCTTTTAATGACACGTGCTTTTAAGCCACTGAAACTCCCTTCGGTAACTGCATATCTTATTGCAGGTGTTCTTATAGGTCCTTATTTTTTAGGAAGGCTGGGAGTTGAAGGCTTAGGTTTTAACTCAAGCGAAGCTGTTCATCAGCTGGCCCTTGTTGCTGACGTAGCTTTAGGTTTCATCGCCTTTTCAATCGGCAGCGAATTTAGGTTGGAGGATTTGAAAAAAACAGGTAAGCAGGCATTTGCCATAGGAATTTGCGAAGCACTTGTAGCAGTATTGTTTACAGATATTGCTCTTATTGCATTTCATTTTGCTATGCCCGATGTTCTCTCGCTTCCCCAGGCTATCACTTTAGGTGCCATTGCATCGGCAACAGCTCCCGCCGCAACACTGATGGTTGTACGTCAGTATAAGGCAAAGGGACCTGTTACAGACATTTTGCTGCCCGTAGTAGCACTGGACGATGCTGTGTGTCTTATTGCATTTGCAGTATCCTTCGGTATTGCACGCACAATGATTTCCGGCAGTGTTGATATTATTTCCATCATTGTAAATCCCCTAATTGAAATTATAGGCTCTCTTATTTTGGGTGCTATAATGGGATATATACTTACTCAGCTTGAAAAAATGTTTAACTCTAACACAAACAGACTTAACATGACTATTGCATTTGTTTTTGTTACGGTTGCAATCTCTAAGCTGTCCTTCAATATAGGTCCGGTACATATCGGTTTTTCTTCATTGCTTGTATGCATGATGCTGGGTACAATTTTCTGCAATATCTGTCCTCTTTCTCACGATTTAATGACAAGAGCAGACAAGTGGAGCTCTCCCCTTCTGGCATTGTTCTTTGTTATAAGCGGTGCAGAGCTTGAGCTTGGTGTATTCGGAGACCTTGCAATTGTTGCAATCGGTATTGTATACATTGCTTTCCGTTCCTTGGGCAAATACATCGGTGCAGGTGTCAGTGCAAAGCTCACAGCTTGCCCTCCTCAGGTGTGCAAATATCTGGGTATAACGCTTTTACCTCAGGCAGGTGTGGCGTTGGGCATGTGTACAATTGCAGGCAATACCATGGGGCCCCAGGGTGATTTAATCCGCAATATCATTCTTTTTGCAGTTCTTATATACGAGCTTTTCGGTCCTATTTTCACACGTATGGCACTTACAGCCGCAGGCGATATCCAGCCTATGAGCGACGAGGTTAAGTACCGTCGTAAAAATATGCTGGAAGAAGCTGCACAGATGCTTCATATCCATCGCAGACATCGCTGAATTTAAGAGGAGTTTTGCCATTGACAAAACTCCTCTTTTCTTATAGAATATAAGTAATAAATATTTATTGAAAGGATATGATTAAAATGAAAATTGCTCTTATTAACGAAAACAGCCAGGCAGCTAAGAATGATCTTATCGAAGCTACTCTTAAAAAGGTTGTTGAACCCCTCGGTCACGAAGTTCACAACTACGGCATGTACTCCGCTGAAGATACAGCACAGCTTACATACGTACAGATTGGTATTCTTTCTGCTATTCTTTTAAATTCCGGTGCAGCTGACCTTGTTATCACAGGTTGCGGTACAGGCGAAGGTGCAATGCTTGCATGTAACTCCTTCCCCGGCGTTCTTTGCGGTCATGTTGTAGACCCCACAGACGCTTACCAGTTCACACAGGTTAACAACGGCAACGCTATCGCTCTCCCCTTTGCCAAGGGTTGGGGCTGGGGTTGCGAATTAATCCTTCAGGATGTATTTGAAAAGCTCTTTGTTGAAGAATGGGGCGGCGGCTATCCCAATGAAAGAGCAGTTCCCGAACAGCGCAACAAGAAGATTCTTGATGAAGTAAAGAAGGTTACACATCAGGATATGTTCTACATTCTTGAAAACATCGACCAGGATCTTCTCAAGGGTGCTATCGGCGGCGAAAAGTTCTCCGAATTGTTCTTTGCAAACTGCAAGTGCGACAAGATGGCAGAAGTTATCAAAGCAAAATTAGCATAAAACAAAAATGGTGTTGCATCAGCAACACCATTTTTTATTACAGCTTTATTCTGTTTTCTAACAAATCTGCAAGTGTAACCGAATCAAAATAATCATTCACCATTTTGTGAAATTGGCTCCACATAGGAAGCGTTCTGCATTCATTTGCCCTTTCGCAAGGCTCGGCACTGCATCCGAGGCATGCTACGGGAGCAAGGTTACCCTCCGTAAGTCGTAAAATATCGCCTATTCTGTATTCCTGCGGTTTTTTTACAAGTCGATATCCGCCGCCTTTTCCGTGAACGCCCTCCACAAGCTTGCCGGAATTTAACAATGGCATTATTCTCTCAAGATATTTAAGTGATAATTTCTGCCTTGATGCAACATCCTTCATTGGGATATATCCTCCCGAATAATGCTCTGCCAAATCAAGCATAACTCTTATGGCATAACGCCCTCTTGTGGAAACAAGCATAAAATTTCTCCTTTGTGGGTTTTTAATTATTATACTATATTTCCCACTACTAAATCAAGAAAAAATGCAACTATTCAAAAAGCGGAGTTGATAAATATCTGTCACCTGTATCAGGAAGCAGTACAACAATGCTTTTACCTGCATTTTCTTCTCTTTTTGCAAGCTCTATTGCGGCAAAACGAGCGGCTCCTGACGATATTCCCACAAGTACGCCCTCTTTCCTGCCTACAAGCTTTCCTGTACTGAATGCATCTTCATTTGATACAGTTATAATTTCATCATAAATTTTTGTGTTCAGAACCTCGGGCACAAAGCCTGCACCAATACCCTGAATTTTATGTGCTCCAGCTACTCCCTGGCTTAAAACAGGCGATGCAGATGGCTCAACAGCGACTACCTTGATAGCGGGATTTTTGCTCTTTAAATATTCTCCTACCCCTGTAACAGTGCCGCCTGTTCCTACCCCTGCAACAAATATGTCAACGCAGCCTTCTGTGTCGGCATAAATCTCGGGGCCGGTTGTCTCACGGTGAGCTTGGGGATTTGCAGCATTTACAAACTGCCCCGGAATGAAGCTTTCTGGGATACTTTGAGCAAGTTCTTCAGCCTTTGATATTGCCCCCTTCATGCCCTTTGCACCATCGGTCAGAACAAGTTCTGCTCCGTATGCCTGCATAAGTTTTCGGCGTTCAACACTCATTGTTTCCGGCATTACAAGTATAATGCGGTAGCCCCTTGCAGCTGCCACAGATGCAAGACCTATTCCTGTATTTCCGCTTGTAGGCTCAATAATCACCGAACCTTTCTTCAGCTTGCCTTCTTTTTCGGCACGGTCAATCATTGCCTTTGCAATTCTGTCCTTTACGCTTCCTGCCGGATTAAAATATTCAAGCTTTGCTATAATTTTCGCCTTAAGGTCAAATTCTTC
>JAFUJG010000269.1 GCA_017468215.1 Clostridia bacterium
CGCCGTCGTTACAATCGAATTTTGCTTTGCAAAATTCTTTCCTCAATTGCTAATTACTAATTGCTCATTTATTCTTCAAATACTCCGCCAGAACTCCGTTTATAAACTTATAGGGTTCATCCTCGCCGTAGCTTTTTGCAAGCTCAACAGCCTCGTTTACGGCAACACGGTCGGGCACATCGTCAATATTGTCAATTTCATAAATTGCCAGCTGCAGTATGGCAAGGCTTACCTTGGGCAGTCTTGCTACATCCCACTTTTTAAGGAGAGGTGCAATCTTTTCGTTGAGCTCATCCTTTGCCTCGGCAGCTCCGAAAACAACGCCTCTCATGTATTCAATATCCTTTTTGCCGAGAGCCTCGTCTGCCCACATTTCGTCCTTAACTGTTTCCTCAAAATATTCACACATATCGTGAGGAGGCTCTTTCATAAGAGCACAGTTATATATAATTTTAAAAGCATTTTCTCTTGCGGATTTTCTGCTCATTTCTCTATTCCTCTTTTCTACAGTAATTTCATAATGTCAGAATACATAACAAACACACCCAGAGCCAGGATAAGTGCAAGCCCGATAAGGTTGATGTATCCTAAAACCTCCTGCTTGAGCTTTTTTCGTGTTACAAGCTCTATAAAAGCAAATATTATGCTTCCGCCGTCCAGTGCCGGGAACGGAAAAAGGTTAAACACACCAAGGTTTACGCTTATCATCGCAAAAAGCATCAGTATTTGCATAAGCATCGCCTTAACTCCGTAATCCTTTGCACTTTCGGCTGTATCGTCAACCACCTGTACAATACCCACAGGCCCGGACATATCGCTGACCTTAGCCTCGCCGGTAAAGAGCATTTTAACACTTGTTGCCACAGCCTTTACCACATAACAGGTATCGTAATAGGAATACTCCCATACCTGTGCAAAATTCAGTTTTTTAAGTGTTGATTGAAATCCGATTAAAAGCTGACCGTTTTCCCTGTAGGGAGAAAGCTCAACATAATTTCGCTCTCCATCACGGACATAGGTCACTTTTACCACCTCGGGCTCCTTCATCATGAAAAGTGCTATATCGCTGTGAGTATGCACCCTTGTATTGTCAAGCTTTATGATTTCATCGCCCACCATAAGTCCTGCCTGTTCTGCGGCAGAGTTTTCCAAAACATTGCTTATAACAGGAACCTGCTTTATGGGATATGCTCCGTTCACAATAACAAAGCACAAAAAGCCCAGCAGTATATTCATTGCGGCACCTGCCACAAGAATACATATCCTCTTTATGGGAGATATGTTGGAAAAGGCCTTTGGGTTGTCGCTTTCTTCCTCCTCGCCCTCGAGCTTTACATAGCCTCCCAAAGGCAACAGCCTTAAGGAATACTGCGTTTCGCCTTTTCCCCACTTAAAAATACAAGGACCCATACCTATGGAAAATTCATGTACAGTTACACCAAAGGCCCTGGCTGTAAAAAAGTGCCCTGCCTCGTGGAGCATAACCATTATTCCAAACGCAAGTATTGTAACAATAACCGAAACATAAAATGGCATCGGATAACCTCCAAAAAATTACAGTCCTGCCGCTTCTCTTACCATTTGTCTGGCAAATCGGTCGGCTTCTTCAATAGCTTCAATACAAGAAGCTTTCTCCACACTATGTTTATCCATTGCGTAGGAAATATACTCTGTAATATCCCCAAAACGGCACTGGCCCTTTAAGAACATTGCAACAGCTTCTTCGTTTGCTCCGTTAAAAACAGCAGGCATTGTACCGCCGCATCTTGCAGCTGCCTTTGCCATGTTGACACTGGGGAATGCTTCATGGTCAATTTCGGCAAAGGTAAGTGTGCCGATGCGGGCAAGGTCAAGCCTTTCCGAAACCTTAATGCTGCGCTGTGGGTAATGAAGTGCATAGCTTATGGGCAGCTTCATGTCCGGGACGCCGAACTGACCAATAACCGAGCCGTCACAGAACTCAACAAGAGAATGTACAATACTCTGACGGTGAACAACAGGCACAATGTTATCTACATCAACACCAAAAAGGTGCATGGCTTCGATAATTTCAAGGCCCTTGTTAACAAGGGTGGAGCTGTCAATTGTAATTTTCGCTCCCATGGACCAGTTGGGATGCTTAAGTGCATCCTGAGCAGTCACATCAACGAGCTCCTCCCTCTTTTTACCGAAGAAGGGACCGCCGGAGGCTGTTATTATAATTCTTTCCACAAATTTGTCCTGATTTGCAATGGATTGGAAAATTGCACTGTGCTCTGAGTCAACAGGAACAATTTTTACACCCTTTTCCCTTGCAAAATTCATTACATAGTCACCTGCTGTAACGAGAGTTTCCTTGTTGGAAAGGGCAATGTCGCTTCCGGATTCGATTGCTGCAAGAGTAGGTCTGAGACCTGCGATGCCTACAATCGCCGTAACTGCCATTTCACCCTGGCGGGCACATTCGCACACGCCTTCCTCGCCTGAGAGGACAACAGTATCAGTGTCTTTAACTCTTACCTTCAAATCTGCCGCACAGTTTTCATCGTACATTGCGGCAAACTTAGGCTTGTATTTTCTTATCTGCGATTCAATCAGGTCTGTGTTTTTATATGCTGTCAGAGCAGCAACCTTTAACTCGTTATCCTTATCCACAACGTCAAGGCTCTGTGTGCCGATAGAGCCTGTTGAACCTAAAATAGAAATGTTTTTCATACTTTCACCTCATAGGCTCCCGCTTACTAAAGCAGGAGAATATGCAGCCTCCCTTCTCAAGGGAGCTGTCAATACATCTGACCGAGGGAGCGAAACTCTCCCTTTTACCCAACCAGGTTGAATATCTGACTTATAAAATATACAAAGGGTGTGGTCAGAAGCACGCTGTCAAATCTGTCAAGAATACCTCCGTGACCGGGGAAAAGCGTTCCGTAATCCTTCACGCCGAACTCTCTCTTTATAGCACTTGTGGCAATGTCAGACACAGGGCCTAAAACTGCACAGCCGATGCCTACCAATACAAGAGCAAGCTCGTTACAGGGCACTTTAAGCACAAAGTTAAGTATAATTGAGTAAATAACCTCACCGACAATGCTTCCCAAAATGCCGCCGAAAAAGCCCTCCCAGGACTTTTTGGGGCTTAACACGGGAGCCATCTTATGCTTGCCAAAGCGAATACCTATAAAATACGCACCGCTATCTCCGCACCAGGTTCCCACAAAAAGGGCAATGATAACAAGTATGCCGTTTTCTGCCTCACGCATGGGGATAAGGTACGAGAAAAGTACTGCCACAAAGATTGACACGAAAAATGCAATTGCAGCATCGGCGAGCTTTACGTTTTTATGGTCAAACACCATAAGACAAAACATAAAACCAATATATACCGACAAACACAAAAGACACATATCGTATGTAACAACCCTGTCGTTAAGATGCATGCAGCCCAAAAGTGCACACAGTGCAATGCCAAAGCATCCCGACAATGCAAGGGGAAGCTTTTTTGCAATGCCTGTTACGGAATAAATTTCATATGTTGCAATACCGGTTACTATAATAACGGCAAGCTGAAATACAATAGGCGGAGTAAGAAGTACAACAAAAAACAACGCTGCACCCACCGCTGAGGTAATAAGTCTTGTTTTCATGCAAAATCTCCTTTGCGCATATCAGACGCCGCCAAAACGTCTTGTACGCTTCTGATAATCATAAATTGCCTGCAGTAAATCCTCGTTGGAAAAATCAGGCCACAAAATATTGGAAAACCAAAGCTCACTGTATGCACCCTGCCAGAGGAAAAAGTTACTGAGTCTGTACTCACCCGATGGACGTATAATAAGGTCGGGGTCAGGCTGGGTAGCGGTATATGTTCTTTCGGAAATATCCTTCTCCGAAATATCCTCCACCTGCATTTCTCCGTCCTTAACAAGCTGTGCGATTTCTTTAACCGCTTTGACAACCTCATTACGGCCGCCGTAATTAAGGGCAACATTAAGCAAAAGACCACTGTTTGTTTCAGTGGCCTTTTCCATGTAGAGCTGTTTTTCACGGAACTGCTCGGAGAAGGCACTTCTGTCGCCTATAAAATGAATCTGAACATCACGGCCTGCCAATCTCTGCAGACCGTGATCCAGATAATCCTCCAGAATTGCCATAAGTGCGTCGACTTCTTCTTTGGGTCGGCGCCAGTTCTCTGTCGAGAATGCATACACAGTAACAACCTTAACACCGATGTTACCTGCATACTCAACTATACGCTCAAATGTTTTTGCCCCAACTGCGTGACCGGATGTACGGGGCAGACCACGCTTCTTAGCCCATCTGCCATTTCCGTCCATAATAATTCCGATATGCTTGGGTAAGTTATCAAAGTCCACTTTTTGCTCTAACGATTTCTTTCGGAAAAAGTCCCTTATTTTCATATGGACATAATTTCCTTCTGCTTCTTTTCTGTAACAGCATCGATTTCCTTAATCTTCATATCGGTAAGATCCTGGATATCCTTTTCAGCTGCCTTTAAGTCGTCTTCTGTAATTTCGTTCTTTTTCTTTAATGCCTTGTATTCGTCCATAGCATCACGGCGAACGTTTCTTACGCTTACCTTAGCTTCTTCACCCTTCTTGGAAACAGTCTTGGAAAGCTCCTTACGTCTTTCTTCTGTAAGCTGGGGGAACGCAAGGCGGATAACCTTACCGTCGTTCTGAGGTGTGATACCAACTTCAGAAGCTAAGATAGCCTTTTCGATAGCCTTAAGAAGGCTTCCGTCCCAGGGCTGAATCATAAGTGTTCTGGGGTCAGGAGTAGATATTGTACCAACCTGGTTAACAGGTGTCATTGTTCCGTAGTAGTCAACAAAAACCTTATCGAGAACAGCAGCATTTGCTCTGCCTACTCTGATAGTGTTTAAATCGTCCTTGTAATATGCAATGGCTTTATCCATTCTTGCAGTAATTTCTTTCATGGCTTTATCTCCTTTTAATTATTAAGTCTAATTTTACTAAAACCCACCACTAAGCCTCCCTTGTGTAAAGAGAGGTGTCAGCAAAGCTGACGGAGGGATTATCAAGTCAATTCCTAATTACTCAGTAACTAATGTTCCTATTGCTTCGCCCATAACAGCTCTGTAAATGTTCTCGGGGTCGTCAAGGCCGAATACCTGAATAGGCATTTTGTTGTCACGGCAAAGAGCTGTGGCTGTAGAGTCCATAACCTTTAAATCTCTTGCCAGCACCTCGGAGAATGTGAGAGTGTCGAACTTTTTAGCGTCGGGGTTGATTGCCGGGTCAGAATCGTAAACACCGTCAACCTTCTTTGCAAGAAGTATTACCTCAGCATTAATCTCGGCTGCTCTCAGTGCTGCAGCAGTATCAGTTGAGAAGAAGGGGTTACCTGTTCCGCATCCGAAAATAACCACTCTGCCACGGTTCAGGTGACTGTTTGCCTTACCTCTGATATAAGGCTCTGCAATTGCACGCATTTCAATAGCTGTCTGTACTCTTGTTGTAACATCGATTGCTTCAAGCGCCGAGCAAAGAGCCAAAGAGTTGATAACAGTTGCAAGCATGCCCATATGGTCTGCACGGGATCTGTCCATGTTTTCTCCGCTTCTGCCTCTCCAGAAGTTACCGCCGCCTACAACGACAGCAATTTCCACGCCTTTTTCAGCACATCTCTTAATCTGCTCGCAGATTGCGTCAATAGTAGGCTGGTCAAGACCAAAGCCTTTTTCGCCTGCCAATGCTTCACCGCTTACTTTAAGAAGAATTCTTTTGTACTTGGGTTGCATGTCTATCTCTCCTTATAAATAAATTCGCATAGTTATATACATTAATTGTACCAAATAAATGTCGTTTTGAAAAGAGGTTTTTATAAAATTATGCAAAAAAAGAGAGGATTTTTCCGTCCTCTCTTTTGAATAATTAAAATCTGAAATCTCTTGTTCCTTTTTCGATGTCCAAAAGGTTTTGCTTAGCTCTTTCCTTAACCTTTTCGTTTGTAATTTTTTCAATTTCTTCTGCTATGATTTTCTCGCCCTTTGTGCGTGTTTCCTCGCTTGCATAGTCCATAAGATATTCCTTAAGGGTCATAAGTGCATTGGGGTGACAGCAATTTATAATCTGGCCCGACTTCAACAGGCTCATAAATCTGTCGCCTGTTCGACCTTCACGGTAGCAAGCCGTACAGAAGCTTGGCACATGACCCATGTCAATAAGCCAGGATACAACCTGGTCAAGTGTTCTTCTGTCCGAAAGGTCAAACTGACTTGTAGACTCGTCGATATATTCAGGCTCGGTGTAACCGCCCACAGATGTTCTCGAGCCGCCGGAAATCTGGCTGATACCAAGCTGAAGAACCCTTTCTCTAACTTCCTTGCTTTCACGTGTGGAGATAATCATGCCTGTGTAAGGTACAGCAATGCGAATAATTGCCACAATTTTTTCAAAAATTTCATTGCTGATTGCATTTGAAAAATCGTTTACGTCAATATCGTCTGCAGGGCAGATACGAGGCACGCTTATAGTGTGAGGACCTACGCCCTTTGCCGCCTCCAGATGCTCTGCATGCATCAGAAGACCCACCAGGTCGTAACGGTAAAGGTTAAGCCCGAACAAAACACCCAAGCCCACATCGTCAATGCCGCCGTCCATGGCTCTGTCCATAGCCTCGGTATGGTAAGCATAATTGCTCTTGGGACCTGTAGGATGAAGTGCTTCGTAGTTTTCTTTATTGTATGTTTCCTGGAAAAGGATATATGTGCCTATGCCTGCATCCTTAAGCTTTTTGTAATTTTCAACAGTTGTTGCCGCAATATTTACATTTACACGGCGGATTGCACCGTTTTTATGCTTGATGGAGTAAATAGTCTTAATGCTTTCAAGGATATACTCAAGGGGATTGTTGACAGGGTCTTCGCCTGCTTCTAAGGCAAGACGCTTGTGTCCCATATCCTGCAGAGCCATAACCTCGGCTTTTATTTCCTCCTGTGTGAGCTTTTTGCGGGGGATTGTTTTGTTCTGTCGGTGGTAAGGACAGTACACACAGCCGTTAACACAGTAGTTTGACAAATACAAGGGTGCAAACATAACTATGCGGTTGCCGTAGAATTTATCCTTAATTTCTTTAGCAAGTGCATAAATTTTTTGGTTTGCCTCGTCAATTTCACACTCTAAGAGCACTGCCGCTTCACGGTGGGTTATACCCTTCATGGTCTGGGCCTTCGCAATAATAGCATCAACAAGCTCCTTGTTATTCTTATTCTGCTGAGCATATTCAAGAGTATCAAGTATTTCTTCGTGATTTATAAATTCTTCTGCTTTTGAGCTTTTTACATCATATTTGAACATTTTTTCATCTCCTAAACTTATCTTTTTACATTATATCACTCCGCATTAGTTTCGTCAAATCCATTATTTACATAAAAGATATTACAATTTTATGACGAAAATTAACTTAGGGGCAATGCTCCTCCGATTAGATTCACCAACAGTGGCTAAAGCCCACAATACGGGACGCTGGGCGAAAAGACCTCCACAGAGGTCCCTTAAAAACTGTTGCAGTTATCTAATCAAAGTACAGAAAGGAGACTTTTTTATGAACATTAAAAAAACAATGGCAATTTCACTTGCCGCTCTCACACTATCCACGCCTGTACAGGCGGCATACCACACAGTAGTAAAAGGAGATACCTACTGGACGATTTCCCAATCCTACGGCGTTGACTTCAACACCCTTTTAAAGGCAAACGGTGCCACAACCTCCTCCTGGTTAGAGGTCGGCGATGTAGTGTATGTGCCTACAGAAAAAATCCATGTTGTTTCAAAGGGCGACACCTACTGGCTTATCGCCAAATGGTACGGAGTTGATTTTAACACGCTCTTAAAAGCCAACAATGCCACAACAAGCTCATGGCTGGAGGTTGGAGACAAGGTAATAATCCCCTCGGGAACATCCTCATCGTCAGGCTCGTCCTCTACCTCTACAAAACCATATGTGACCTATATTACATATACAGTTAAATCAGGTGACACTTATTGGAACATTGCCAACAACCACGGCATTCCCATGAGTGAACTTTTAGAAGTAAACGGACTTACCGAAAATTCGTCTATTTACGCAGGCAAAAAGCTTACCATCCCTGTTCACCATGTGCCTGTCACCTCCACCCCCGGCTCAGGCTACGGCGAATATTTGGACTGGTGGGATGCGGCACAGTATGTTATCCCTGTAGGAGCAACTTTTACCGTACAGGATTTTTACACCGGCCAAACCTTTAAAGCCAAGCGTACAACAGGCTCGGGTCATGCGGACTGTGAGCCGCTTACAGCCTCCGATACAGCAAAAATGAACACCATTTTCGGCGGGCAGAACTGGACAAGCCGCCCCATTATCGTTATTTATAACGGCAGAAAAATAGCTGCTTCCGCAACAAGCATGCTCCATGCAGGCAACGACGGAGCAGCCGGCGGTGTGTGGACAAGCTGGCGAAGCGACAACTATGGTGCAGGCTATAACTATGACTGGGTAAAAGGCAACGATGCCCACGGCGTGTTTGATATCCACTTTTTAAATTCTATCCGCCATAATGACGGCAAAGTGAATGCAACCCACCAGAAAAACATAAAAATTGCCGCAGGCAGATAAAAAACAACACAAAAAACAGACGGTGACGACCGTCTGTTTCGTTATTTTTCTTTTTTCGGATATGGAAAGAGCTTTGCGTTTACAAGCCATGCAATAAACACGCCTATAATAGTCTGAACAGCTCTTAAAAATGAGTACACCAAAGGCTCGTCAGCTCCGTGAGATATAACAAGAATTATCAGAACTGCCGCAGCAAAGCCACAGAAGGTTCCACATCCTGTAATTTCGGCTACGCACAGCACTATAAGTGAGCCTATTAAAACTACACCAAGCTCAATTGCAACGCAAACCCAATCACTACCCGTTAAAGTTTTGAGATATATGCTTAAAAGCAAAAGTGGCATACCAACGCACAATGCAATAAAGGTTGCTTTTATTCTCAACCTGCCGAAATCGACAGTTTTATCAGGGGTATCACGCATTTCGAGTATTCCGTAAATATAAATATAAATGGGATGCACTTCAAGCCCGGGCACAAACAGTCTTATCAACTGCCATAAGCAAAAGCCGATAAAAACCGCAATTATGCTTTTCATTTTCCGCATACCGATATGCGGAATGTATTTCGCCATATTTTCGAGCTTATTATGCATCTCTTTTCCTCCCTTTTATCTGTCAACAGGCAACAAAACACCTCTTGCAAACTTTTGCTCAAAGACCATATGTGCGGCATTTTCAACATCTGCCTTTGTAACAGAATCAATCTCCTTGACAATCTGTTCAATGGGCTTTACCTCGTTATAAATGAGCAGGTCCTTTCCCAGTGCGCTCATTCGGCTCGAGGGGTTTTCCATATCCATTAATATTGCCGCCTTCAACTGCTCCTTGCCCTTAACAAGCTCATAATCTGTAATGCCGTCAGAAAGAAGCCTTTTGATTTCTGCACGAATCAACTCCTCAGCACCCTCCAGGCAATTTACATTAAGCCCTGTGTAAATACTGAAAAGTCCCGACACCTCTGTCTGTGACGAGTAGGAATAAACGCTGTAGCAAAGCCCTTTTTCCTCACGGACCTTAGCAAAAAGCCTTGAAGACATGCTTCCGCCGAAAATATTGCTCAGGGCAGAAAGCGTATAGCTCAGCTTGTCGTTATTAAGAGGTACCGAAGGGTACGACAGGCACAAATGAGCCTGCTCAATGTCCTTCTCCCACACCTCGTGCACAGGTGTAAATTTGGGAGTAATAACCACATCGCCGCCAAAGGTTGTAATCCTCTGATCAAAATATTTCTCGCAAAGCCTTACAGCCTCGGCTTCGTCAAATTTTCCGCACACGGTGATAACTGTATTATCGGGAGTATAGTACCTTTGCATATAGTCAACCATTTCTGCACGGTTTAATAAATCAACCGACTCAAGGCTTCCTGCAATTTCACGGCCTATTGCACTGCCGGGATAAACTGCGGCAAGAAGTCTGTCCTGTACCAAATCCTCGGGGCAATCCTCGTACATCATGATTTCTTCCTTGATAACGCCTCTTTCAAGGTCGATATCCTTTTGATAAAGATTGGGGTTATGGTAAATGTCGGATAAAATATCAAAGGATAATTCAATATGCCCGGGGAGTGTTCTGGAATAATAGCAGGTGCAATCACGGCTGGTGAATGCATTTGCCTGCCCGCCCACATAGTCGGTCTGTTCGCTGATTTGCTGAGCTGTACGGGATTTTGTTCCTTTGAAAACCATATGCTCAATAAAATGGCTTATCCCCCACTCGCTATCCTTTTCGTTGGCACTGCCTGTCTTGACCCAAACACCCACAAAAACGCTCTGTGCACCGGGCATAACCTCGGTTATTATACGGAGTCCGTTTTTTAATACTGTAATCTTATTCATAAAATCA
>JAFUJG010000270.1 GCA_017468215.1 Clostridia bacterium
AAGAACCACGCCCGAGCGTGTAAGCGACATGGTTTCGACCTGGCCTGCGGTGTTGTAACTGCGTGCAATAGTGTCTGTGCCTGTGGTTTCGGTAATGTTGCGGGCAAGGTTGTCATAGGTGTAGGTAGTTGCAACGCCGTTACGGCTTGCCTCGGTTACGAGGTTAAAAGCGTTATAGCTGTAGGCTATAACATCACCCTGTGCAGTTGATGTTATAAGATTGCCACGGATGTCGTAAGTGTTTGTTGTTGTAATGCCTTTGGGGTCTGTTACCGTAAGGGTATTGCCTGCAAGGTCATAGGTATAGGTTGTTGTGCCGTTAAAGGTTGTTTCGCTTGCAAGATAGCCCAGGCTGTTATATACATAGCCCACAACGTTGTAGGTTGTATTAGAAGGTAACAGCTCCGAAATGTCAGCTGTGGAACTTTCCAAGCCGGAGGCGGTTTTTACAATACGGCTGCCCTCGTACTGATTTACGGAATATGTAGAACCGTTAAAGGCAGTAACAGGGCGGTTGAGGCTGTCGTATGTATAGGTGTAGGTGATATTGCCTGCAGCTGCAGAAGCAACCTGACTTGTTATGTTTGAGTTTGAATCATAATAATAGCTTGTAAGGCTTGTTACATTGTCATCAACAGGTGCGGAGGCAGTAAGCACACGCCCGATAGAATCGTAGGTATAGGTTTGTGTGTTGCCCATGTAGTCTGTTGAAGTAAGCTGTCTGCCGAGGGTATCGTAAGTATTTGTAATGTAATTGCCTTCGGCATTATACGCCTTAATCACTTGGTTATTATAATTATACTCAAATTTTTGCGAATAGTCAACATCGTAGTCTGCGTAAGCAGCTTCGTCCTTAAATTCGAGCACGTTGCCCAGGGTATCGTAAATATAGGTGGAAACATATTCGCTGCTGCCGTCGGTTGTGACTTGCTTTACAAGCCTGCCCTGACGGTCAAGATATTGCTTAACTGTGGGCGGTGTAATGCCGTCCTTGGGGGAGGATTCGACCGTAACAGATGTAAATTTACGGCTTGTGCCGCCGTTTGTTACATCGTGAGGCTCAATTGCACTTGTGGTCGAGCCTATTCTGTCGGCAAAGTTGTAGGTATAGCTTTCGCAGGAAAGCTCGGTGCCTTCTTCGTCATAGGTTGCAATGTCGGCAACGTTGTCAAATGCACCGTAGGTATAGTGTGTTTCTACCCATTTATTGGGAGTGTTTTGCTCGTTATAGCCTGTGTAGGTTACAGATAATATGGGGCGGCAAAGAGCATCGTATTCATATTCCAAAACAGGAACCCAAACCGGACTTTGCACTGTGCCCACATTTTTATAAACTGACAAAATATTGCCAAAGCCGTTGTAAAGAGCCTTTTCCATAACGCCGTTTTCATCTGTAACAATTACGGTACGGTCAGATGTGCTGTACGCATATGTACGGAAGGTCAAATCGGGGTTTGTTTGCTTAATTATCCTGCCAAGACGGTCGTATTCAAAATATGTTCTGTTGCCGTTTCCGTCTTGTGTCCATAACAATCTGCCAAGATAGTCAATCTTAGAGGATGTGGTAATATTGTCGACAGGATTTCCGTCAGCATCTTTAAGATTGCTTGTTACAGAGGTTGTTGTAATGCTGCCGTCGGTGCCGTAGACATAGCTATAGCTTGTCACCTGATTAATTCCATCGGGGTCGACTACACAGCTTGCAGGAGTGCCGTCGGGGTTGTAGGTGTATTCGACTGTATACTTTTCTGTATACGAATCGCCGCCGTCGGTTGACTGAGAAACAGTAGCAGAGCCGATGGTTCTGCCTGTATAGAAGTTGTCGCCTTCGGGCGAGAGGGTATAGGCAGTTTTTATGAGCACATCCTCGCTTTGGTTGTAGGTTTCTGTTGCGATAAAGTTACTGTCGTCATGATAGGTTATGGTTTTTTCGTAATCATCATAGGCGATACCGCTTGGGCGGAAGTTTGTATATGGAGTGGAAATCTCTCTTGCGACGCCCGAAGTGGTTCCGTTTTTAAATTGTTGTGTAAGAAGCTTAACCTTGCGTCTGCCTCGTGAGGTTGTGTACTCATATGTTTCAGTCAAGGTTACGTTATCCGAAACAGAGGTTTTTGTCTGAAGGTATGAAGCACCTGAAAATGTTTCGGATAAGCTGTCTGCGGAGCGTGTTTTCACAGTTTTGTATGACGAACTGGATGCTGAGGGTTTTGTGGTATAATCATACGTTATTGCATTAAACGGCAAATCGTTGTCAAAGTCACATCTTGCAACAACAAAATAATCTTTCTTTGAACAACCTGCAGATGTCTTTGCTTTTTCGTATGTGTAGCTTGTTGACAAATTGTTAGGATGTGTAATGTTAGTAATAACGTTGCACACACAATATTCATAGCGGTAGGCTATATTTGACAGGGAATAAAGTGCGTGCCACTTTTTATAAGTGTATACGGTTCTGTTTTCGGTATTGTTATCCTCAAATCTTACAATTGTGCTTGTATATGTATCGTCCGATATCAGGTAATTATTGGGGTCCAGGGTGTTGTCGTTTTCAGCGGAGTATAATATCTTGGTATAGAGAACAGGTTCGGCATCACCTTCGCCGTCATAATCCACATACACATAGACATCGTTATTTACGTATTCAACAGATATTATTCGGCCCAATGTATCGACGATTTTTGAAAGGCGTTTGTTTTCAAAGGTGTATTTAATTATGTTGCCGAAACGGTCTTCGATAGCAACAAGGTTGCCAAGCTTGGCAAAATACATAATTCTGCCTTGAGTGTCACGTATTTTGCAGTGATAAGTTATGCCTCGCACGGAATCAACAGTATCACCTTGGGGGTCATCGTACCAACAGGTGTATTTTACGGTGCTGAGTGCATCCATTGATTTGTAGGTTATGTCACCGTCTTCTTTTTCGTATGTAAACCAAAGCTGTCGGTATTCTCCGTCGGCATCAATAAAGGCTGTATACAAATCATAGTATTCAACACCACTTATGGTTTCGGTTTTTGTTGGGCGTATATTGGATAAAACTCTGGGAAGGTTCCATGTCCATATGCTGCCAACCTCGGGGGCTTTTGCATTGATATCGGTGGTTGTAAGCTTGGTGCTTGCCGAAATATAAAGTTCGAACGGTGCCATATCAAGATTTCGGGTGAAAACAATATCGTCATATGAGGTTTTAAAGCTACTGTATTTGTAATATTCGTCGCCGTTGTCGTCTTCGGAAGGGTTTGGCAATTCTTTGGCTGTAAACGATATAGGGGCTGTGTTTAACAGCTCATACTCGTCTTCAAATACTACGAGAATATTTTTTGTGCTACCGCTGTCGTTTACGTATGTGTAATAAAATGCTGTTGGATTTGCGGCAGTGTCATAGGAGGTAGTATCATATGAGAAGGATTTTCCAATCTCTTGACTATTGTAGGAAATACTGAGGTTTACATCTAAGCCGTTTTTACCCGGCAGACTGATGATATTTTCAGAGAGAGAAAGAGAACCGGTAAAAGTGTCTATGTATTCTGATGATTCACGAGAGGACGGAGGGTTGAAATCGGTAGAATAATTGTTTTCGAGTATTTCCTGCACCGTGGCAGAGCTGAGAACCTCGGATGTAGATACAGCTAACGCAGGGATTGAGCAAAAAATTGTAACTACAAGGGTTGTAATAAGTGAGTAAAATATCTTTTTCATTATTTGCTCACCTCATCTTTCGCAATGGAATCAATAGTTGCATCACTGCAGGAAGGGTCGTTGAGCATGTTAACAATTTCAACCTCAGAGAAGCCTTGATTCATAAGAGCAACCAGTTTTGAACTTGAAATTCCCTTTTCTTTAGCATTAAGTGCAATTTTTTCAAAGTTTTCACTTTGCTTTCCACGCCAATAGCCTTTGCTTTTAAGAATTGTATTAACCTCTTTTGTCTTGGATGAAAAATATTCATCACTGTTTTCGTTTGAAAGTACGGTATTAATCGGTTGGTTGGTAACAGATGAGATGTTAAGTGCACGAGTGAGTGTTGTGCTGTCGGCATTTTTATATGACGAGCTTATTTTTTCATCCGATATGGTTTCAACAATCTTTTCCCAGGATGTGCCGGAAATGCGTTCTGTGAGGATTTTCTGTATAGTCAGAACCCCTCTGCGGCTTAAAAGGTTGGCTTGCTGTATGTCTTCAATGGTAAGACCGGATTCGAGATAGAATATTACATCGTCTTCCGTGAGAACACCGCATTTATTATTGGTTATAGCATTAAATGCGGTTTCGAATACTATGTCACGGTTTACAATGGGCTCACCGTTATAGACCATGTCGTAAATTTGTTTTACTATGGATATAGGCTCATTGGTAGTAAGATAGAACTGGTATATATCCATTGTGGTCTGAGGGTCGCATCCGGAGATAATCATATCTTCCACAAAGGAAAAGGATTCATTTGTGGTGCAGTATTTCCCCATGAAAACTGCTGTTTTGTGAAACAAATCAAATTTCTCATCTGTACTGTAGCCCATAAAAGAAGCCAGTTTGTCATACGAAGGAACAAAAGCGGTTTCAATAGTAGTGCCGGTCTCTTGCGTAAGACCTGCAGCCATTGCTGCAGAGGCGACGGCTAAGACGAGCACAGATGTGATTAGTACAAGTTTCTTTTTCATTTGAAAAGCTCCTTTAAAATAAAATTTTTTAGGGAAACAACTTCCCGCTGAATTCAGTATAGCATAAACAAAAGTGTCATCTAGTGTTAAAAACTATGTTAAAGCATTTTTTTGAATGATGGCGAGATTTGACAAATTTGAGCGGCACAAAGCCTCCGCTTTTGCGGAGGCTTTGTTTAGTTGTTTTCTTTGAAGAAATCTTCAAGAATGCTGATAACAATATTGTTAAAGCTGGTGTCGTGCTTTTTGGCAAGATTTTCAATTTTCTGGGCAAGCTCATCCTTTATATATAACGTTTTGTAGCCTGCTTGTACTTTTTGTTTTGTGGGCTTGGGCGTAAAAGCCATTATACTCACCTCGTATATACTATTTCTATAAACATTCTAAGTTAAAACATAATTTGAAAATACATTAGAAAATTCTATTGTATTTTTTGAATAGAAATGATATTGTAAAGGTGGAGGTGAGAATTATGCAGGATATAAAACATGAGTTACTTTTATGTCTTTTATCGGAGGATGATAAAATAGGCTTGCCCGGAGCAAGAGACGAGGTTTTAGCATTGTGCTTGGAGATACTGCGTGATTTAAAGAAAATTGTAAGAAGTGGTTATTACAATGACAGAGAAGCAATGGAAGAAATCGTAAAATTGCTATGTGCATATGGCATTGATTGCGGCTCAAGAAGCAGAAGCCCAAGCGTATTTATACATAAGGAATAGCAAAAAGCCTCCGCAAAAGCGGAGGCTTTTTTTAGTTGTTTTCTTTTAAATATTTATCTAAAATATCTGCTGCGATAGAGCACAACTCACCGCAGGGGCGTTTTTTGTAGTATTCCTCGGTGCGTTCTTCGGGCACAAAGGTGCCTTCGGGCTCCTTTAAGCCTAAAAGCTCGGCACAGATAATTGTGCCACGGTTTAACTTTTTGAACTCGTCACAAAGATACTGCACGCCTTTGTAGTTTTCCATTTTTTCGTCGTGGGTGGGAGTGGTGCCTATGCCTTTTATAAGACCATATGCCATAACCATGCCACTCACTGCACCGCAGGTAAGGCGCATGCGTCCCATGCCGCCGCCAAAGGGGAGGGAAAGCTTTAAAAGCGTAGCCTCGTCCAAGCCGATTTCGTCAGCAAAGGAAAGAAGAACTGCCTGTGCACAGTTCATGCCTGTTGAAAAGTTAGCGCTTGCAATTTCGCCTTTTGTCATTTGTAAAACATCCTTTCTATCATAGATGAATTGTAAGCTGTGCTTGCGTGAATTGACAACTGCGTTGTCATGAATTGCACTGCGTGCATTTCGGAAGAAATTCCGTGTACGGAATTTCAACCATAATGAATTTCATTGAAATTCAATTCATGTCGTGAAGCAACAATTCATGGCAAAGCCAATTAACGTGCGAAGCACAATTCATTTTTTTTGTGCATACGTGCACAATAGTGTACATATCATATTAAGGACAAGTGTGATATAACCTGCAGGGCAATTGACGTTAAAACAAGAATAAAACAAATCACCCATGCGGAATTTGCCAGGCGGCGTGATTTGTTTTTGCAGTTTAATGCCTCGGTGTGATTATGTGAGGAATAGAGCTTTTTTGCTTTATATGAAAACACTATTGCGGGTACCGAAAGAAAAAACAAGGGAAGGAGCACAATAAGTGTAAAAATTGCAAAACCCATACCGGAGTGTGCACATCTCAGGTCAGCCCCGTCCGTTGACGGAAAATTTTCCATATTTATCACCTCTTTGGATATTATATATCAAAATGCGGCATTTGGGAATAGAAAAAAACAAAAAATTTTCTAACTTTTAACGCATAACTAACAAAAATCGATTGACTAAAAGCGAAATTTTTGGTAAAATGTACATAATGTAATTTGGAAAGTGGTGAAAAATATGCAGAAGGAATTTTTTGGGGATATTTCTTACAGAGAAAATCCCTTTAATGATGACTTTGCCGTGTATTTGTTCAACGAGGGCAATAACTTCAAGAGTTATGAAATCCTCGGTGCACACAAATGCACGCTGAACGGCAAGCAGGGTTATCGTTTTGCTGTATGGGCACCAAAGGCAAGAGCCGTGCACGTTACAGGCGATTTCAACGGCTGGGAAAAGTGGCAGAACCCCATGACCCGTCTTGGTGAAACTGGTATCTGGCAGGCTTTTGTTCCCAATATTAAGGACGGAGCCATTTACAAGTACTTTGTTACACCCGAGGAGGGTGAAGGCTTCTACAAGAGCGACCCTTACGCAGTTTATGCACAGGTAAGACCTGACAATGCATCCGTTACATATGACCTTGACGGATACAAGTGGAAGGATAAAGCATATATGGAAAAAAGAGGTCAGGAAGCACCGTACTCCAAGCCTATGAACATTTACGAATGTCATCTGGGCAGCTGGAAGATGCATTCTGACGGAAGCTTCTACAACTACCGTGAAATGGCAGACGAGCTTGTACCTTATCTTAAGGATATGGGATACACTCATCTTGAAATTATGCCTATTATGGAATATCCCTTTGACGGAAGCTGGGGCTATCAGGTAACAGGTTACTTTGCGGCAACAAGCCGTTACGGTACACCTCACGATTTAATGTATTTTGTCGATTGCTGTCACAAGGCAGGCATAAAGGTTATTATGGACTGGGTTCCTGCTCATTTCCCACGTGACGCTTTCGGTCTGGCGAAATTTGACGGTACTCCTACCTATGAATACGCCGACACAAGAGTTGGTGAGCATAAGGAGTGGGGAACACTTGTTTTTGACTACTCAAAGACAGAGGTTGTGTCCTTCCTTATTTCGTCGGCTATGTTCTGGGCAGACACCTATCATATCGACGGCTTACGTGTTGACGCTGTTTCGAGTATGCTTTATCTTGACTATGCAAGAGAAGAATACATTCGTAACAAGAACGGCGGCAACGAAAACTTAGAAGCTATTGAATTTTTAAGAAGGCTGAACGAAGCCATGTTTAACCAGTTCCCCAACTTCCTGATGATTGCTGAGGAATCTACAGCATGGCCTATGGTTACAAAGCCTCGTGATGTGGGCGGTCTTGGCTTTAACTACAAGTGGAACATGGGCTGGATGAACGACAATCTCCGCTATATGTCCATGGACCCCTACTTCAGAAGCGGCAACCATTCGCTTCTTACCTTCTCCATGATGTATGCCTTTAGTGAAAACTACATCCTGCCTCTTTCTCACGACGAGGTTGTTCACGGCAAGGCATCACTTATCGGCAAGATGAGCGCTCTTTATGACGGCAAGTTTGACTCGTTCAGAGCATTTTTAGGCTATTACATGGCACATCCGGGTAAAAAGCTTATGTTCATGGGCGGCGAAATTGCACAGTTCTTGGAATGGAGATTCTACGAGGGCTTGGAATGGCACCTTTTAGAGGATTATCACCATTCAAGATTCCATGAATACGTTAAAAACCTTAACCACTTCTATAAAGATAACAAGCCCTTCTGGGAAATTGAAGACAGCTGGGACGGCTTTGAATGGATTAACGCAAACGACAACGAAAAATCAATTGTTTCCTTCATGAGAAAGGGCAGAGCTAAGGGCAGTGAGGTTATTGTTGTAAGTAACTTCACACCTGTTGAGTATAAGGAATACTCAATCGGCGTTTCACGTGCGGGCGAATACGAGGAAGTATTCTCCTCCAACCGTGACATTTACGGCGGAACAGGCTCGGGCAATCCCGTACCTGTAAAGGCCAAGAAATATAAATACGACTGTGACGGCAGACCCTATACACTTACAATTTGTGTGCCGCCCATGACAACAATGTATTTCAAACGTAAAGCAGCAAAGCGTAATACAACAAAGAAGTAATATATAGGAGGAAGAAGAATATGAAAGCAACAAAATGCGTAGCGATGATTCTTGCCGGCGGTCAGGGCAGCAGACTGGGTATCCTTACAAGTAAGGTTGCAAAGCCTGCGGTAACTTTTGGCGGTAAGTACAGAATTATTGACTTTGCGCTTAGTAACTGCGTTCACTCCGGCATCAGCACTATCGGTGTTCTTACACAGTATAAGCCTCTGGAGCTGAACACATATATTGGTAACGGTAGTACATGGGACCTTGACCGTAACGACGGTGGTGTATTTGTATTGCCTCCCTACCAGAAGGAAGAAACAGGCGAGTGGTACAAGGGTACTGCAAACGCTATTTATCAGAACATTGAGTTTGTTGACCAGTACAATCCCGAGCATGTGGTTATCCTTTCCGGTGACCATATCTACAAGATGGACTACAACAAGATGATGCAGTATCACGAGGAAAAGGGTGCAGCTGCTACAATTGCAGTTATTCCTGTTCCTTGGGAAGAAGCAAGCCGTTTCGGTATTATGGAAACAGACGGTGAAGGCACAATCACACGCTTTGCCGAAAAGCCGAAGGAGCCCAAGAGCAACCTGGCTAGTATGGGTGTTTACGTATTCAAGTGGTCTGCACTTAAGGAATACCTCATCCGTGACGAAAAAACTCCCGGAAGTGAAAACGACTTCGGTAAGAACATTATCCCTGCTATGCTTGATGATGGACAAAAGCTTACAGCTTACGGCTTTGAAGGCTACTGGAAGGATGTTGGTACTGTTCAGTCCCTTTGGGAAGCAAACATGGACCTTTTATCCGACCCTCCGATTTTGGATATGTACGATGCTGACTGGAGAATTTTCTCCCGTAACCCTGTTAAGCCTCCTCACTATGTGGCTGACGGTGCATCTGTTACAAATACTTGCATTACAGAAGGCTGTAATATTTACGGCGATGTTAAGAACTGTATCCTCTCCGAGGGCGTAACAGTGGGCAAGGGCAGTGTTGTTGAAGATTCTATCTTGTTCCCCGGTGTTACTATCGGTGAAAACACAGTTGTTAAGAAGGCTATTATCGGCTCCGATACAACATTGGGCAACAACGTTGTAATCGGTGACAAGAGCGTTGACTCTAAAGAGTTCGAAAGCAAGTACTGCTCTGCTGACATTTCTCTTATCGGCGGCAATATTACTCTTGGCGACAACGTAAAAATCGGCGTAAATGCAATGGTTACAAAAACCGTTGAAGCGTAAGGAAGGAGGACGAAACAATGACAGACGCAATGGGTATTATTTTGACAAGAAATCAGGACGTAAGAATGAACGAACTTACACAGGTGCGTGACATTTCGGCTCTCCCTTTTGCAGGCAGATACCGTCTGATTGACTTTGTTCTTTCTAACATGGTAAACAGTGGCATTATCAATGTTGGTATTGCAACACATGTTAACTATTCTTCTTTGATGGACCACGTGGGCAGCGGTAAGCCCTGGGATTTGAACCGTAAGAACTACGGTCTCTTTATGCTTCCTCCCCAGGTGAGAGGCGCATCCTTAGGCGCTGCAGGCGACGTTGACCTTTTGCACAACGTGCTCACATATCTTCACAGAAGTAAGCAGAAGTATGTTGTTCTTACAGGTGCAAACATTGTATGCAACATGAGCTATAACGATGCAATTAAGTTCCACGAGGAAAAGGGTGCTGACATTACTGTTATTTACAACGAAATGGACCTTAACGACCCTCAGCTTAAGAAGTGCACAACCTTTGATGTGAACACAGCAGGTAAGGTTGTTGGTATTCATCATAACCTTTCCGAGCCCGTAAGCGGCAACGCAGGCATGGATGTTTATATTATCGAAAGAACTAAATTGCAGGCTCTTATTGAAGATGCATATGCTAAGGGCAGCCATTCCTTCATTAACGACATCTTAAGAACAAGCATGGATAGCCTTGATATCTGTGCATACAAGTACGAAGGCTTTGTTGGCAGAATTGACAGCGTTGTGTCCTACTATGACAACAACATGAAGATGCTTGATTGTGCCGTAAGAAACGAAATCTTTGCAGGCAAGAACCCTGTTTACACAAAGGTTAAGGACCAGGTGCCCACAAAGTACCTTGAAGGCGCAAAGGTGAAGAACTCTCTTATCGCTGACGGTTGTATTATCGACGGCGAGGTTGAAAACTCTATTATCTTCCGTGGCGTTCATATCGCAAAGGGTGCCTCTGTTAAGAACTGTATCGTAATGCAGAACAGCGTTATCCAGGAAAGATGTGACCTTGAAAACGTTGTAGTTGATAAGGAATGTACTCTCCGCACAGGCAAGAGACTTGTAGGCCAGCCTACATATCCCGTAATTTTGCCTAAGAGAACTTTAATCTAAAAAACTTAAGGCATTTTCTGTCGGTGCAAAACTGTGCGTTGACAGGGAATGCCTTTTGGGGTATTATTGATGGGATGAAATGCCTGCGTCATGAATTGACTTCGTCATGAATTGCCCGAAGGGCATTATCGAAGAAACTCGTATGCGAGTTTCAACATTAATGAATTTCGATGAAATTCAATTCATGTTGCGAAGCAACAATTCAAGTGCGAAGCACTATTCATGAAAGCAGAGCTTTCAATTCATTCGACAAGAAAGGATTTGAATATATGAACGTTTTATTTGTTACAAGCGAATGTACACCTTTTGTAAAGACAGGCGGCTTGGGTGACGTTGCAGGCTCACTTCCGCAGGAGCTTATTGCCCAGGGTGTTGAAACAAGAGTTATTCTGCCCAAATACCGTGCAATTGCAGAAAAGTACACATCTCAGATGCGTTATATTGACCATATTTACATCAAGATGGGCTGGAGAAGCCAGTACTGCGGCGTATTTGAGCTTAAAATGAACAATGTAACTTATTATTTTGTGGATAATGAGTATTATTTCGGTGCAAACTATATCTACGGTGATATTGCTACAGATGTTGAAAGATTTGCTTTCTTTGATAAGGCAGTTCTTGCACTTTTGCAGGTTGTGGATTACTGGCCCGACGTTATCCATGCAAATGACTGGCAGACAGGTATGGTGCCGGTATTGCTTCGTGCACATTACGGCTTTGATTCCCGCTATGCACGCATCAAGACCATGTTTACTATCCATAACCTTAAGTTCCAGGGTATTTACGACAAGAAGGTTATTGCAGACGTTTGCGAGCTTGAAGATTTTTACTTCACAGCAGACAAGCTCGAATTTTACAAGGATGCAAGCTTCATGAAGGGTGCTCTCACTTATTCTGACTTTATTACAACTGTTTCTCCCAGCTATGCTGAGGAAATCAAGACAGAGTTCTACGGCGAAAAGCTTGACGGTCTTCTCCGTGCAAGAAGCAATAATCTCCGTGGTATTGTAAACGGTCTTGACTATGTGGGCTACAACCCCAAGAAGGACGAAATGATTTACGAAAACTACTCCGTGAGAGACTTTATCAGCAAGAAAAAGCTCAACAAGCTTGCACTTCAGAAGGAATTGGGTCTTATTGAGGACGATGAAAAGTTCATCATCAGCCTTGTTACACGTCTTACAGGTCAGAAGGGTATGGACCTTCTTAACTGCATCATGGACGATTTGTGCTTTGACCAGAACATTCAGGTGGTTGTACTTGGTACAGGCGATAAGGAATGTGAAGACTCTCTTAGGTACTTTGACTGGAAGTATCACGGCAGAGTATTGGCTCAGATAAGATTTGACAACACTCTTGCACATAAGATTTATGCTGCAAGTGATGCAGTGCTTATGCCCTCATTGTTCGAACCCTGCGGATTAAACCAGCTTATTGCAATGCGCTACGGTGCAGTGCCCATTGTAAGAGAAACAGGCGGTCTTCGTGACACTGTTGAAGCTTATAACGAATTTGAAAACACAGGCACAGGCTTTAGCTTTAAAAATTACAACGCTCACGAAATGCTGGGCATCATCCGTTACGCTCATGATATCTACTATAATCGCAGAAAAGAATGGAACGGAATTTGTAAGCGAGCTATGCAGGCTGACTTTTCTTGGCAAAATAGTGCAAAAGACTACATTGAATTGTACAATAATTTAGTGTAAAAGCATAGTTGACTTATCACAAAATATAGTGTAAAATATCGTAGTATGCACAAGGACTAACAATTATTCGACCACCGAAGACATCTTCGATGGTCGAATGTGTGTAATAATTAAAATTGGGCACACGATGCTCTAAAAGGGGTTTGAACAAATGAGTAAGAAAGAACTTACTGCTGCACAGTTAGCACTCAAGGAAGAAATTTTAGGCAAGCTCAGCCGTCATTTCGGCAGAACACTTGAGGATGCTACAGCTGCACACATCTATAAGGCGGCAGCACTTACAGTGCGTGACACAATTGTAACAAGGTGGACAGAATACAGAAGGGCTCAGAGAAAGCTCCAGAACAAGGAAATTTTTTATCTTTCCTTCGAGTTTTTGATGGGTCGTGCTTTCGGCAACAACCTTCTTAACATCGGTCTCACAAAGGACTACGAAGCAGTTCTGGAGGATATGGGCTGCTCACTTGCAGAGGTTGCATCTCAGGAAAGAGACGCAGGCTTGGGTAACGGCGGCTTGGGTCGTCTTGCAGCTTGCTTTATCGACTCTCTCACAACACTTAATCTTCCTGCTTTCGGTTGCTCTATCCGTTACGAATACGGTCTCTTTAAGCAGAGAATCGTTGACGGACAGCAGGTTGAAATGTACGACGACTGGCTTGTTGACGGCGACATGTGGGAAATTGCGAGACCTGAAGAACAGCAGACTGTGCGCTTTGGCGGCAGAGTAAACATGGTTACAGGTGATGACGGCAGAATGTATCCTGAGTATATCGATGCTACAGAAGTTATCGGTATTCCTTACGATATGCCCATTTCCGGTTTTGATGCAAAATTGGTAAACACACTCCGTCTCTGGTCTGCAAAGGCTAAGAGCGATATCCAGGCTGAATTTGACACCTTCTCCTCCGGCTACCATGTAAAGGCCGTTGAAGAAAAGGCTATGGCAGAAGCTATCAGCAAGGTACTTTATCCCGAAGATAACAACGAACAGGGCAGAGAGCTCCGTCTTCGTCAGCAGTATTTCTTCGTATCCTGTACTTTGCAGTGGATTCTTTCCAGATTTAAGCGTCACCACGGCAGAGACCTGTCTAAATTAGCTGACTTTGTGGCTATCCACATTAACGATACACATCCTGCAATTGCTATTCCCGAAATGATGAGACTTCTCATGGACCAGGAAGGCATGAGCTGGGATCAGGCTTGGGAAATTTGTACAAAGGTATTTGCATATACTAACCATACAGTTCTTTCCGAAGCACTTGAAAAGTGGCCCATGGAGCTTGTTCAGAGAATGCTTCCCCGTATCTGGATGATTTTGGAAGAAATCAACAGAAGATTACAGGAAAAGCTTATCGTGACTTACGGCTACGACTGGGGCAAGATTAACTATATGGCAGTTATCGCACACGGCTATGTTTCCATGGCTAACCTTTGCCTTTGCTGCTGTCATAAGGTTAACGGTGTTAGTGAATTGCACACAGAAATCCTTAAGAAGGATATCTTCAACGATTACTACAACCTCGAAAGCGAGAAGTTTACAGCTATCACAAACGGTATCACATACCGCAGATGGCTCCGTCTTGCTAACCCTCAGCTGAGTGAGCTTATCACAAAAACAATCGGCGAAGGCTGGGAAAAGGACCCCATGCTTCTTGAAAAGCTTGTTCCCTTTGCAGAGGACGAAGCTTTCCAGAAGAAGTTCCAGGCTGTAAAGCTCGAAAAGAAGAAGGAATTGGCTGCTTACATCAAGGAGCATAACGGCATTGATGTTGACCCCAACTCTATCTTTGACGTTCACGTTAAGAGACTTCACGAATATAAGAGACAGCTTCTTAACATTTTACACGTAATTTATCTTTACGACCAGCTTAAGAAGAACCCTGATATGGATATTGTTCCTCACACATTCATTTTCGGTGCTAAGGCTGCAAGAGCATATACAAGAGCAAAGCTTATAATCAAGCTCATCAACGATGTTGCTAAGGTTGTTAACAACGACCCCGATATTAAGGGTAAGATTAAGGTTGTATTCGTAGAAAACTACGGTGTAACTCTTGCTCAGATGATTATTCCTGCAGCTGAAATCAGCGAACAGATTTCTACAGCAGGCTTGGAGGCTTCCGGTACAGGTAACATGAAGTTCATGGCAAACGGTGCCCTTACAGTAGGTACAATGGACGGTGCAAACGTTGAAATGAGCCAGTGTGTAGGTACAGAAAACATGTTTATCTTCGGTATGAGTAGTGACGAGGTTGAAAAGGCTAAGAGATTTGAAACAGCTACAAGCCAGGAAATCTACGCTACAAACCCCAGAATCAGACGTGTATTGGACCTTCTTATCAATGGTACTTTCAATTCCGAAAACTACTATTACGATATTTATCAGTCTCTTGTATTTGGCGACAAGAACGTAACAGACAAGTACATGGTTATCCGTGACTTTGAAAGCTATGTTGAAGCTCAAAAGAGAATTGACAGAGAATACCGTGACCAGAAGACATGGACAAAGAAGGCTATTCTTAACGTAGCTAAGAGTGGTTTCTTCTCCTCTGACAGAACTATCGAAGAATACAACGATAAAATCTGGCACCTTAAGAAGTACGAAGGTGTAGATGCACCTAAGGCTGAAATAAAGGCAACAGAGAAGAAGGCTTCTGCAAAGAAGACAACAAAGAAGTAATAACAGAACACACTAAAAAACCTCCGTTTTACGGAGGTTTTTTAGTGTGTTAACAGATGCCAAAAATGTACGTTTTTAAATGGCTACCAAACATAATCTGTAGGAGCTATTCATGAATCGCCCGCAACAAAGATTTACGCCAATCTGAAATGGCAATTGTAGGGAGCCAATGTCCCCGACGGTACGCAAAATAAACCTGCAAACGGACAGTCGAGGACGCCTGTCCTTACAAAACAGAGGTAAAATGGGTGGCAAAAAGCCTCCGCAAAAGCGGAGGCTTTGTTTGGGAAAATGCGTTAATAAACAGCTTATATTGAAAACGTATAAAAGAGATATAATAATATCCAGACGATTATAGGAATGATTGCTTGGGTGTTTTTGTAATTTAAAGCTCTCTTTTGAGATATAAATATGTTTATTAAATACCATATGTTAAGTATTAAAAACAAGGAATCTTCCATATATATGGGAAAGAACTCGATGGCAAATCGCAGGTAAATGAACACCAGATTAAAAGGGGCAATAACTCTTACAAACTGTAGAAACGTTATATCGTTTTTGAACAATAACGCATCACAAAATGTTATAAATATGGGCGTTGAAAAACAAAACACCAGCAATAAAATAGAAAAAGCCAAGTATAATACAATTTTATTATCTGTTGGAGCATTTTTCATAAAGCGACAAATTATGGGTAACAACACAAAAAAGAGTAAGATAAATAATGAGGTGAATTGCTTATCAACCGTTTTGTTTTTTGTGTTTTCATCTTGATTCAGTGCGGGAAAGAAAAAACGTTTTAAGATTTTCATAATAAAGTTCCTTTTACATATTTATGGTTAAGCCGAAGTATATCTTTATTTGAATGAATTAATTATGGGTGCTGAAAGCTCCCAATTAACTAATTCTATTTTGTACTTGTCTAATAAATCATCCTTACTGCCGGAAATTTTGCCGTTTTTATAATAGAATACCGGAGTGTGGGGATTGTTTAGTGTATATTTCACATCGCCCATATAGTAGTTGGCACTTCCGATGTTACAGTATATTTCCAAATCGCCATCGGTCAAAATTAAAACATTCTCTGATTTTAAGGTTTTTAAATGCTTTTTCCAGGTTCGGTGTTTGCCTGAGCCTTCGTCCCATTTAATGCCGTCGTACTCACAGATTACAACATCTTGGACAACGTATGTGTCTTCGGCAATTTTGTATTCTAAAGTAAATGGAAATTCCCCGTATGTTATTTCGGGAGAGGGAGGATTAGGCTCTGCAAACGAGAAGAAATACATACAAATCCAAGGAAAAGATATTATTAAAATCGGTATTAATAAACATATTAAAACTGTTAATATTATTTTTTTCCACATATTAATTCTCCTTTTGGGGGATTGTGCTCAAATTACCGCTTTTGTCTCTTTGTTATATTAAGTATATATCTTTTGTGCGGTTTCGTCAACGGGACAAAAATGCATGTTAATGTATAATATACAAACATGCGGTTATACTATGTACAGAGACCAAAAAAACAATAAAAAAGGAGCATGTACATGGATAATACAGCGTTGATTTTAGTAATTATCGGGGCACTCAACTGGGGTGCAATAGGTCTTTTCGGCATTGACCTTGTAGGGCTGCTGTTTGGCGGTCAGGGAGCACTCATCAGCCGTATAATCTTCACGGTTGTAGGCTTGGCAGGTCTTTGGTCGATTACACTTTTGTTTAAGGATAAGGTGCCCATGCACAAATGATGTTGCCCGAAGGCAACGTTATGTAAAAAGGTCGTTGCCATCGGGTAACGACCTTTTTGTGATATATCTTCGATGCGATATAAATCCTGCGGATTTGTGATATATTTGGCGGTGCCAAATGTTATGTTTTCTTTACTTTTTGGAAAAAATATGATATAATTAACACATTAGTTATTGACAAAATAATATGAAAAGAGGACGAACGATGGATAGCATTACAAAATCTTTATGTGTGGAATTTAACATAAAAGAGGAGCACGGCGAAAATGTGGTAAAATTGCTGGACGAGGGTAATACAATCCCCTTTATTGCACGTTACCGTAAGGAGCTTACAGGTGCAATGGATGACCAGCTTTTACGTAAATTTGCCGACAAGCTGGAAGCACTCCGTGCCCTGGAGGAGAGAAAGGCTGACGTTATACGCCTTATTGACGAGCAGGGCAAATTAACTGACGAGATAAAGCTCTCTGTTGAAAACGCAACGAGCATAACCGAGGTTGACGATATTTACCGCCCCTTCAGACCCAAGAGAAAAACCCGTGCAACAGTTGCAAAGGACAAGGGCTTAGAGCCTTTGGCAAACAGCATTTATCTGCAGCTTGCTGCATTTGACCCTTACAAGGAGGCAGAAAAGTACATAGATAGCGAGAAGGGTGTTGAAACAATTGAGGATGCACTTAATGGCGCTAAGGATATCATTGCCGAAAATGTAAGCGACGATGCTGAAAACAGAAAAGCAATACGAGCAAAAACCTATGTTACAGCACTTATTACAAGCACAAAGAAGGAAGAAAATGCCGTTTACGAAATGTATTACGAGTTTGCCGAAAAGGTAAACCGGGTTGCAAACCACAGAATCCTTGCTCTTGACCGTGGTGAAAAGGAAGGCGTGCTTAGTGTAAAGCTTGATGCAGACGAAGCTGTTATGCAAGAGCTTTTGTTCGCAAAAGTAGTAAACCGGGACGGCGGAGCATGTGCCGAAATAGTTAAAGAGGCTGTTTGTGACAGCTACAAGAGGCTTATTGCTCCTTCTATCGATACCGAAATAAGAAACCTGCTTACCGAGCGTGCACAGGAGTCGGCAATTGATTTGTTCAGCGTTAACCTTAAAAACCTTTTGATGGCACCGCCCATAAAGGGCAGAGTGGTTTTAGGCGTTGACCCTGGCTACAGAACAGGCTGTAAATTAGCGGTGGTTGACTCTACAGGCAAGGTGCTCCAGACAGGTGTGGGCTATTTTACCCTTCCCAATCACGATAAGGACAAGGCAAAGGCACTTATAACAAGCATGATTAAAAAGCATAATGTTAACCTTGTATCCATCGGTAACGGTACCGCAACAGGCGAAAGCGAGGCTTTTATCAGCGAGGTTATAGGCTCTTTCGGCGGCGAGGTTAAATACATGGTTGTTTCTGAGGCAGGTGCCAGCGTTTACAGTGCGTCCAAGCTTGCTGCGGAGGAGTTCCCCGAGTTTGACGTGGCACTCCGTAGTGCGGTTAGTATTGCAAGGAGACTTCAGGACCCGCTTTCAGAGCTTGTAAAGATTGACCCCAAGAGTATCGGCGTGGGTCAGTATCAGCACGACTGTAACCAGAAAAAGCTCTCAGGCGCTCTTGACGGCGTTGTTGAGGACTGTGTGAATACTGTTGGCGTTGACCTTAACACGGCATCGGCATCACTTCTGGAGCATATTTCGGGCATTAGCGGAACAATAG
>JAFUJG010000271.1 GCA_017468215.1 Clostridia bacterium
GATTTTTTCACGCATAATGTCACGGATTGAATTGGTAAGCTTGTCGATGCCCTTACCATTAATACTGCTTACCGTAACAGAGGGATACCCCTCCCTCAGAAAGTAGTTCTGCCACTTTGATGTTTCGGTAGGGTCTGCGATGTCTGTTTTATTTATAATGATAAGTGTTTTCTTTCCCTTTGACAGCTTGGGAAGGTCCGGATTACGGCTTGCAAGAGGACAGCGTGCATCTACAATTTCAATAATGCAGTCCACCAGCTTCATATTGTCTTCCATCATTCGTCTTGCTTTGGTCATATGACCGGGAAACCAATGTATATCCATTTTTACCTGCCTCCTTCAAAAATAATGCCTTATCAAACGATAAGGCAAATTGTTTATTTTACAATACCTATTTTGCTGAGCGGCCAAAATCTGAACACAACCTTGCCCTCGATAGACTCATGGCTTACAAAGCTTACAGACTCAGAACGGCTGTCACGTGAATTGTTGCGGTTATCACCCATAACAAAAACATGGCCCTCAGGCACCTGCCAATAATCCTCGCTGTTATAGCTTATGTCACGCATTGTTTCGTAAATATACGGCTCGTCTATCTTTTCGCCGTCCACATAAACTGCGTTTTCGGAATAATCAATCTCAACGCTCTGGTTTTCTGTTGCAATAACTCGCTTTACATAAAACTTTTCATTCCCGGGCACAGAATCTCTCGGCTGGAAGATGATAATATCGTTCCTTTCTGGCTTGTAGCCAAGCTTCCATGTGATGAGCCTTTCCTTGTGGTGCAAAGTGTCAAGCATAGATTCGCCGTCAACAGCGGCAACGGTCATAATATATGACTTTATGAAAAAAGCAACCGCAAAGGCAATGGCAATGCACAAAACCCATTCTAAAATTTCTCTCGTCATGCTCTTACCTGTTTCTGTTGCTTCTGTATTTTTGTTTTCTCCCATGAAATTCGCCCCTTTTCTTTTAGGCTATTAATATATCACATTTGAAATCATTTTTCAAGCGGTATTTGGTTTTTTAGCTTTTTTACTAAAAATTGTTCACAAATTCTTTACTGTTTATTATCTGTTTCACCTTTGACTGTAATCCTATAAAATGATATAATAATATGAAAATTTAGTCGAAAGGATGTCCTCAATATGTTTCGTATAGGCTTTGATATAGGCTCCACAACCATCAAGTGCGTTGTTGTTGACACTGATGGCAAAATTATCTTTTCTTCGTATGAGCGTCACTTATCTCAGATTAAAGAAAAAAGCCTTGAACTACTGAACAAAATAAAGTCACAATTTCCTCAGGACGAGGAGTTTTTCTTTGCCATTTCGGGCAGTGCCGGCATGGGTTTAAGTGAGGGTGCATCCGTTCCCTTTGTACAGGAGGTTTATGCTACACGTGCTGCAGCCAACCGCTTTTTGCCTGACAGCGATGTTATTATAGAGCTTGGCGGCGAGGATGCAAAGATACTGTTCCTTAACGGTAACTGCGAGGTCAGGATGAATGGCAGCTGTGCAGGCGGTACAGGTGCTTTCATCGACCAGATGGCAACACTTTTAAAGCTTACCCCCACCGAAATGAACGAATACGCTGCAAATCACCAGCGTATTTATACAATTGCATCTCGCTGCGGTGTATTTGCAAAAAGCGATGTACAGCCGCTTCTTAATCAGGGTGCAAACAAAAACGACATTTCTGCCAGCATTTTCGACGCCGTTGTTAACCAGACCATCGGCGGGCTTGCACAGGGCAGACCCATTGAGGGCAACGTAGTATACTTAGGCGGTCCTCTCACCTTCTTTCCCACACTTCGCACCCTTTTTGACAAGGCTCTGGGCAGAAAAGGTGTATGCCCCGAAAACTCACTTTACTATGTAGCATTAGGTGCAGCCTTGTGTGCTGACAAGGCTGTTAATATCAACTCGGTTTTATCCTCCTTCTCCGATTATTCCTCAAACGGCGATTTTAATACCCTTACACCGCTTTTTGCAAATGAGGAGGAATATGAAAGTTTCAAAGCACGTCACGAAAGGGCAACCGTTGAGCAAAAAACTCTCTCTGATGCAACAGGCGATGTTTACCTGGGCATTGATGCAGGCAGTACAACGGTAAAAACAGTTGTTGTGGACGAAAACGAGAATATTCTGTATTCAACCTATTCCTCTAACAGCGGTAACCCTGTGCCTGTTATCAGAAATATTCTGCAGGATATTTACACACAAAAACCCGATATACATATTGCCTCCTCGGCAGTAACAGGCTACGGCGAGGATATTATCAAAAATGCATTTAATATTGATTTGGGCATTGTTGAAACAATAGCTCATTTTACCGCCGCAAAAAAGTTTATGCCCGATGTGGAGTTTATCATCGATATAGGCGGGCAGGATATGAAGTGCTTTAAAATCAAGAACGGCACAATAGACAACATATACCTTAACGAGGCTTGCTCCTCAGGCTGCGGAAGCTTTCTCCAAACCTTTGCAAACGCCTTGGGCTACGGTATAGAAGCATTCTCACAAAAGGGGCTTTTTGCCAAAAACCCTGTGGATTTAGGCTCACGCTGCACAGTGTTCATGAACTCGTCTGTAAAGCAGGCTCAAAAGGACGGTGCAACAATTGAAGATATTTCGGCAGGGCTTTCAATGAGCGTTGTAAAAAATGCAATTTATAAGGTTATCCGCCCCTCCTCCAAGGAAGCTTTAGGTAAAAGGATTGTTGTTCAGGGAGGCACCTTCCTTAACGATGCGGTACTCCGTGCCTTTGAACAGGAGCTTGGAATTGAGGTTGTACGTCCTTCGGTTTCGGCTCTTATGGGTGCCTACGGTGCGGCACTTTATGCCAAGGGCAAGAGCAGCGGCAGCAGCACTGTTATAACACCTTCCCGGTTGGCAAGCTTTGAGCATAGTGCAAAAACAGTTAACTGCTCAGGCTGTACAAACAACTGCCTTTTAACGGTTAATACCTTTGAAGGCGGCAGAAGGTTTGTAAGCGGCAACCGCTGTGAAAAACCTGTAACGAAAAAATCTCCCGACAACAGTCTCAATCTTTATGCATACAAGAACCTTCTTCTTAGTAAGTACAAATCAACAGACGGCGGTCTGGGAAAAATAGGTATCCCCATGGGGCTTAACATGTACGAAATGTACCCCTTCTGGCACACCTTCTTTACCTCACTTGGCTTTGAAGTAGTAACAAGCCCTCCGTCTTCAAGAGATTTGTATCTTAAAGGTCAGGCAACAATCCCCTCGGATACGGTATGCTTCCCTGCAAAATTAATGCACGGACATATTAAAGCTCTTTGCGATATGGGCTTGAAAACGATATTCTACCCCTGCATGACCTATAACTTTGACGAATCTGCCTCTGACAACCACTATAATTGTCCTGTGGTTGCCTATTACCCCGAGGTTATCGAATCCAACTGCAATCACCTGGAGGGTGTGGACTTTATTTACAACTACATAGGCATTCACCGCAAACGTGATTTTCCCAAAAAGATTTATGCAATCTTAAACAGTCGTTTCCCCTCCATAACACTTAAGGCTGTGCAAAAGGCATCTGTTGCCGCCTACCGTGAAAGAGAGGATTACCTTGCAAGGGTGCGTTCCAGAGGCAAGGAAATAATCCGGCAGGCACGTGAGGAGAAAAAGCATATCATAGTCCTCTCGGGCAGACCTTATCATATTGACGGTGAAATCAACCATGGTATCGACAAGCTCATCACCGCCTTTGACACAGCACTTATAACAGAGGATGCGGTGAGCCATCTTGTGTCACGTATCCGTCCGGGAGTGCTTGACCAATGGACGTATCATTCAAGGCTTTACCGTGCGGCACAGTACGTAACAAGCCAGAAGGATATGGACCTTGTTCAGCTGGTTTCCTTCGGTTGCGGCGTTGATGCCATAACCACCGACGAGGTTCGTTCAATTCTGGAAAAAGGCAATAAAATATACACCCAGATTAAGATTGACGAAATCACCAACCTTGGTGCGGTAAAAATCCGTCTTCGCAGTCTGTTGGCAACTATTTAAGAAAGGAGCATAACTATGGCTGAACATATTGAATTTACCAAAGAAATGAAAAAGGACTA
>JAFUJG010000272.1 GCA_017468215.1 Clostridia bacterium
ATATGCTTTCATTCCAAACACCTTCTTCTTAAAGTATTATAATAAAAAAATCCCCAAAATTCAACTATTTTTACAAATATTGCACCCGGTACACACCTTGCATTTTTCGCCAAAAATTTTCTGCAGTGCATCCTTAAGCGGAGAGGACTCGGGCGGAGAATGAAGCACAAGCTTCTCAGGTGCGGCAGCTATTATTGCCGAAATTGCTAAATCTTCACGGCTTATTCCTTTTTCTGCGGCCGCTTGATAAAATTCTTTTTCATATTTTACGGTCACATCTCTGCCACGTTTGTTGCAAAGCCTTACATCATCATTCTGCCAAATAACATGAAGAATCTGCTCTCTGCTTTCTTTTTGGTCTATAAACAGTCTTAAAAGATGGGTAAACTCCTCATATTCCTTTTCCTTAAAAAATAAATCTGCCCCATGGGAGACAATTGCCTCTACAAAATAATAAAGCTCACGCAGTCTGAAATCCACAAACCCCGACGGTACAATGCTTGTGTTTTCCTTGCTGTATTTTTCCAGTGCATCCAGCACTATTTGTCTGCGCTGTGCAAAATCGGGATAATCGTTGTTATTGTCACACTGTATTGCCAATTCCTTTGAAATAGCAGCAATCCTGTTTCTTTCATTATCTTCAAGAAAGCTGTATCTTGTTCTGACGCAACGGTCAATCAGGATTTTTTCATATTCGTCAGTAATTATTTGTGCAACCAGTTTTATTTGCTGATTATCTGATAAAGTAAATTGAGTATTATATTGCGTAAAAACACCTCCGGTTTTTAATTTTTACTCAATCTGTTTATTTTATTCTTCTATTATGGGAACAAGTGAGCCAAAGTCCTGTACTTGCCCTGTTTGGTTTTCAATACTGATACCTTTTTGTAAAAGAAATGCCCTTATTTTTTCCACCGAGGGCAAAGTATCAATATCACCTTTTAAGGAAAAGGTGTGTTTATCTGTCATAAAGGCACAGCCTCCGAAAAAACCTTCCGAAAAGCCTTTAAGCTGTATACCTTCATTTGTAATGGGCAAAACCTCTATCCCTGCCTCACTTGCCTTTTTTACAAAGGACATATCTGCACTTATGGCTGTTTTTTCATCTATGGGGCATACTGAGCATTTTGCATAGCCCTGATTTATGTTAATAATCTCGTACCCCATTTGTATTGCACAGCTTTTAAGAGTATTGTCGGTAATTTTTTCCTTGCAGAAAATTTTATTGCCAACAATCGCTACATTATATGCCGCATCGCAAGGATAGTTCCTGCACACAATTGTCTCACCACGTATGAGTGAGATGTTGTAACAGGACAGTTTTTCTTTATAATATTCAAATGCCTCCGGTGCACAAATCGCAATCCCACGCCCCAGATAGCATATACTCAAATCGGCGTGCAGACTCATGCTCTGCACTACGGTTTGTATAGGATAAGGCTTTATAATTTCAACATTTTTAATCTTTACATCACCTATTGCAACACGCACCCTTTTCTCGGGCAGATAAGGCTTTTGTACCAGCGGCATTTTATTCACTCCTTTACAAATTGATTGGCTTATGATATAATTGCATTGATATTTTTTCAGTCAGGAGGAATACCCCATGCTGACAAACGAAATAAGAGCCTTGGCAGAAAGCTGGGAGCAAATGGCTATCGATATCCGCCATATGCTTCATCGTATACCTGAGCTTCAGTACAACGAGTTTAAAACCTCAGGCTATATCTGTTCTGTTCTTGACACCCTCTCCATCCCTTATAAAAAAGGCTATGGCGGAGGTACCGGCATTGTTGCCGAAATCTGCGGAACCGGCGATGGCAAATGCGTTGCCCTCCGTGCCGATATTGATGCACTGCCCATCTGCGAGGAGACAAATCTTCCATACAAAAGTGAGCACGAAGGTCTTATGCACGGCTGTGGCCACGATGCCCATATGGCAATTGCTCTTTATACTGCTTTTATTTTAAACGAATTACGTGATTCTTTCAAGGGCTCGGTAAAGTTTTTATTCCAGCCTGCAGAAGAAGGCGACGGCGGTGCCGAAATCATGATTGAGGAAGGCGTTCTTGAAAACCCCTCTGTGGACATCTGTATCGGCGGACACGTAATGAGCGAATACGAAACAGGTACAATTGTATATAAAAATGGCTCCCTTATGTCCTCTCCTGATAACTTTGAAGTTGTCATCAAAGGCACAGGCGGTCACGGTGCATATCCCGAAAGATGCGTAAACCCTATTGTTGTAGCGTCCGAGGTTATATCAAGCCTCACATCGCTTACTGACACAAACGTTCCCAGGGTTGTTTCGGTATGCACTGTTGAAGGCGGCTCTTGTCCCAATGTGATTCCCTCCACGGTAAAGCTTACGGGTACAGCACGCACCTTTACACGCCAGAGCCGTGATGAGGTTGAGCGCCTTATTGAAGAAAGGGTCCGTGAGGTAACAGATAAGTACCTTTGCGGATACAACTATAAATACATTCCTCTTTATCCCGCCCTTATAAATGACGACGAGGTTACTGAGCGTTTTTGTGAATCTGCTGCTAAAATTGTCGGCGAGGAAATGATTGTGCCTACACATCAGGTTTCCATGGCTGGAGACGATTTTTCATACTTTGCGGCAGCTGTTCCTTCAACCTATGTTCACATAGGCTGCAGAAGCGGCGAAACAGATGAAATTATTCCCATCCACAATCCTAAATTTACGGTAGACGACGCATGCCTCAGCGTTGCGGCAATGTGCTACAGCCAGTTTATTGTGGATTATCTGACAAGGGAGTAGTGCCATGACCTATGATGAATTCCGCACTCAATTGAAAAAGAAAGAACTTGCCACGCTCTACTATTTCACAGGCAAGGAAGATTTTCTTCAGGTGTTTTCCCTTACGGATTCCAAAAAAATTCTTATTGATTCCACCTTTGAGGATTTTAACTATAAAGCCTATGTGGACCAGCCCACCTTTGAGGAGGTTGACACCTTTATCAACTCGCCTCCCCTTATGAGCGAGAAAAAGCTGCTTGTTTTTAATAACTGCAAAATTTTTCACACATCCCTTGCTGATAAGAGCAAATGGGAGGAAATGTTCACCAGGCTTCCCGGATATATTGTTGTGCTCATCCGTGAGAGCGTGTCAGAAAAGGGCAAAAAAGGCACTGTTGTAGAGCAAATTGTTAAAAAAACGGGCATCGAGGTTATTTGTGACAATCTTCCCGAAGCCCGCCTTCGTCCGTGGCTTATAAAAGCGGCGGCATCAATGGGCAAAAGCCTAAACGACCGTGAGGCAACATATATCATTAAAAACTTAGGTCAGAGTATGACCCTTTTAAAAAGCGAAACAGAAAAAATCTGTGCTCATGCCGAGAATTTTGAAATTACCCGTGCAGATATAGATGCGGTTATACGCAATGTCATTGTTGAAAACGTTTTCACACTTATTGACTCTGTCATTTATAAACGCCGAGACATTGCTTTTGACACCCTTGCCAATATGGAGAGTACAAAGGTTGAGCCCATCAGCGTTATTCCTGTTTTTGCCGACCAGGTTTTAGGCATTTATAAGGCAAAGCTTTTGATGACAAAAAAGCTGAGCCTGCCCGAAATTAAAAAGGCAATAAGCTATAACCCCTATGTGGCAGATAAAATGGTGCAGAAGGCTTCGAAAATAACTATTCCCAAAGTCGAAACACTTATCCGCCTTTTAACCGAAGCGGAGTATAAAGCAAAAAACGGCATTGCTGATGCGTGGACCGAACTGTATATGATAGTTGCAAACTAAAAAAGTGACTGAGGAAACCCCTCAGTCACTTTTTAATTATCAGTTCACAAATAAATTTGCTCTCTTGTCGTAATAAATCTTGTTACATACCACCATAACAACACACATAATAACACTAAATACAATGCTGCCCACAACCGGTAAAAGACTGCCGGTGTTTTCAATGCCTACGGCAGCTATCATTATTACAATGCTGAACACCTGGTACAAAATACCGATAAGGGAGCCTACCAGATACATTATGGGTACAAGCTTATAGGCATTAACCTTAAAGCCCTTAAGCTGCCACCAGATGTATACGGAAAATACCACAAACAACACCGTAGTAATTGCATACATCATGTCAACTGTTTTCATTCCCGGCAAAACCGAATAAACAGAGCTTGCATCTACGCCTTCACTTTCATACACGGAGCCGGTGAAATAGCTCATCGCTGTAAAAAGATTAAGTATTGCTCCGAAAATAATTGAGAAATAAACCAAAAACTTATGCCATTTCATTGGCATACGCTGAATAGGTGCCTCGGACTTACCTACCCAGAAAAGGTCCGAACCGCAAAGAGTACATTTTTCCTGATTGTCATTTTCCAAAGCTGCACCGCATTTGTTACAATACATAAAATCACGCTCCTTTTTTATTATTCTATCACTATTTACATAATCCGTCAAATTTTTTTATTTTTAAAAAATTCCGCAGGTGATTTTCCGCTTAGCTTTTTAAAAGCTCTGTAAAAGGACGAATAATCGTTAAAGCCACACTCGGAATAAATCTTTGATGCATTGCCCCCTTGACTTATGAGCTTTTTTGCCATTGCAATACGTTGCATACCTATGTAGTCTGTTATACTAATACCCATTTCCTTTTTAAAAAGGTGTGACAGATAAAACCTGTCGGTATAGGACGCCTCGGCTATAGCATCAAGGGCAAGATTTTCGGAAAGGTGACTGTTTATGTAATCCTTTGCCGCCGATACCCTTTCATTTTCGGCTTTTCTCTCTCCTTGCTGGTTATATAAAAGCTTGTTTATAAGGCTTAGAAGCTGAATGATATAGCTTTTTGCAATATCCTTGTATCCGTCTTCCTTTTTGGTAACACAGCTTTGCACACCCATAAAACACCTCTCAATCTCAGCGGTGTATGCAGGAAGATGGGAAATTTTATTAAAACTGCCGTTTTTCTTTTCACGCAGAATTTTCAGAAAGTCAAACTCCACCCCTTGGAGAAAATCATCAGAAATCTGAATAAAATGCCTTTCGTAATCACGATGTGATTTAAAAGCTATGGAATGCAGCTCTCCGGGGCAGGTTATGAACAAATCGCCATCGCTTGCGCTGTATTCGGTTCCTTCAACCACATAGGTTGCATCACCGCCTGCAAAATACAAAAACTCGTAGTATTTATGCAGATGCGTGGAAAAAGCCTTGGGTTTCATTTTATTGTAGCTGTACATATAATCGCTTTCACGGAACGAAATCATGCAATCACCTCTTTAAAAGTATATATTAATAAAGCAATAATTGCAATGTATTTCGCAACATATTCTCTTTAAAGCCTTTAAATTATGTGTTACAATTGCTTTGTAAACAGATTATTTTGCATTCCTTGCGGAGGTTGTTATGAAAATTAATCTTAATTTTGACTGGCAGTTCAAAAAGGCAAATACACCTTTTCCCTTATCCGATGCCCAGGAAAGCATCAAAGTAAACAACCAAGACTTTTATTCAGATGCCTATAACACCGAGGATTGGGAAAAGGTAAGCATACCTCATTGCCCCAACGCCCAGGACTCCTTCGACTCACCAATCCGTGATGCAGGCGAGGCAACCCTTTACCGTGGCTTTATGTTTTACCGTAAGAGCTTTAGTCTTTCTGATATAAATAATAAAAAGTTTTTATTAGAGTTTGAAGCCGTACGCCAAAGCATTTATCTTTATGTTAATTCTGTGTTCGTGGGTTACTACGAGGCAGGTGTGGCACCTGTAGGCTTTGACATAACCAATTTTGTTGTGGAAGGTGAAAACCTTATCGCTCTTGCAACTGATAATGCAGCGTACCGTGAATGTGAATTCGTAACAACAGAGACTATCCCCGGAAATCCCCCAGGCGATTTATCAGGGGTCAGGCATCAGTGGAATCAAAAGGATTTTAACGAGGTACAGGGCGGCATAACAGGCAACGTAAATCTTTATGTAAAACCTCTTGTTTACCAAACGCTTCCGTTATATAACAATCTTAAAACTACAGGCACATATATCTATCCGTCGGATTTTGACCTTGATAATAACTCTGCCACGATAAATATTCGTGCAGAAATACGCAACGAAAGCTCATCTCCTGCCAACTGCTTTTTAGAAGTAAAAATAACAGACGGTATCAGTACATATGATTACGAATCAGATGTGGTTAGTATACCCCCTGCTATTGATAAAGGCTCTGTATTTACAACTGTTGTGCCTTTCGACGCTTACAGCGAAAACCCCGCACCCACCAATGCCGAAAGCTGCTGTGTTTCTTACATTACAGCCGCTTTCAGACTGAATAATTTAATCTTTTGGTCAATTGACAATCCGCACCTTTACGATGTTTGTATAACCCTCCGTTCAGATAATACCCATGCAGACACACAAGTTTTAACAACCGGCTTTAGACAGGTTTTGTACGATATAACAAACGGGCTTTGCATAAACGGCAAAAAGGTTTATCTTAAGGGCTACGCTCAGCGCTCTACAAACGAGTGGGCGGTAATAGGCGTTGCCAACGACCATCTTACCGACTTTGACATGGCACTTGTCCGTGAATCGGGAGCAAACTACATCCGCTGGATGCACGTTACCCCAAAGCCTGTCGCTATTCGTTCAGGCGACAAGTACGGTGTTGTATCGGTATGTCCTGCAGGTGATAAGGAGGCTGACTGCAGCGGTCGTGAGTGGGATATGCGTATGGAGGCTATGCGTGACGCAATTATATATTTCCGCAACTCGCCCTCGGTCATATTTTACGAGGCGGGCAATGCCGCAATAAGCGGTGAGCATATGCGTGAGATGACCGCAATTAAAAACCTGCTCGACCCTTACGGCTATCGCTTTATGGGCTGCCGCAGCTTAACCGGTCACGACCAGATAAAAGAGGCGGAATGGGTAGGAACAATGGTTTATCGCTACGATGCCCACGCAAAAAGAACAATGGATGAGCTTAATCATCACGTTCCCATGCTCGAAACCGAATATAAAAGGGACGAATCCCCCCGAAGGGTCTGGGATGATTATTCTCCGCCTTTTTACGATTATAACAATAAGTGGCTGGGTGAGGGTGCCAGAAAAACTGATGGCTATGATGTCTGGGATGAAACCCAGGAGGATTTTGCACGCCTTGCCGCCTCTGATAACGACGGCTATGCATATTTTTACAACAATCGTATAGGCTCGGGCTTTAATTACTATTCCGGAGCTGCCATCATGGTATGGTCAGACTCAAATATGCACGGCAGAAACTCGGGCAGCGAAAACTGCCGCACCACAGGTAAGGTTGACCCGGTGCGTATAAAAAAGCAGGCTTTTTATGCCTTAAGAGCAATGCACTCACAAAAGCCTGTTGTACACATTCTCGGGCACTGGAATTATCCGCCCGACACAAAAGAAAACTACAATTACACCATTAAGGAATGGAACGGTACCTATTGGGAGCCGACAGATAAAACAGACCGTCGAAACCCCAAAGACAAAACCGTGTTTGTTATTGCAAGTGAATCAGTTTTCTCGGTTGAGCTTTTCATAAACAAAAAAAGTGTGGGTGTCTGCTCCACACCTTCTGACAGCTACGTTTTTGCTTTCCCGCACATTGACATAACACAGTCGGGCTGTATCGAAGCAGTGGGTTACGGCAAAGATGGTGAATATCTTACCTGTCATAAAATAAAAACCGCACAGGAAAAGGCGAAAATAGTCCTTACTCCTATAACAGGACCTCAAGGGCTCATCGCAGACGGAAGCGATATTTGCTTTTTTGATGTTGCCGTGACAGATACTTTTGGAAATATTTGTCCCCTATCCTACGACAGGATTGATTTTTCCCTTATAGGCGACGGCGTGTTTTTAGGCGGCTATAACTCAGGCACCTTTGACAAAACAAGCGTTGTGCACAAAAGCTACTGTTATGCAGAGTGCGGTACTAACCGTGTGTTTGTGCGGAGTGTTCCCTTTGGCAAAACCTTTACTCTTACAGCAACAGCCCCCGGTTTGGAGCGTGCAAGCGTAACAATCAACCTTACACCAATAACCACCCGCAACGGATTTTTGTCACACCCTCAGCAAAGCTATGCTAAAAACACAATTATATATAGCGATACCTACCTTGGTGCTAAACGGCAAACTGTTGCAGCTTTAAAGGATAAGGATGTCTATACCGTTACGGTTAACGGTTATCTTGTTCATTTGCCGTCTCCTGCTTACCGTCCTGACACCTCTACAGGTGTGCTTTGTGCAATCCGACCTGTTCTGAATGCGTTGGGGGTAAACTACACATATTCCCATGAGGAAAAGGACGCACTTACCCTTACAGACTGCGGCGCAACACTTATAGAGGGCGAAACTGCAATACATATAAATGGCGAAACAAACTTGACAAATGCCGAATTTTTTGTTGAGTGCGGCGAATTAGTTGCCGAACTGTCAGCGGTTTTAGCCTATGTGCCAAACATAGATGTTGTAACCGACAGCACTAAAAAAGAAGTTTCAATTAATTAAACCCAAAGACAGCAGGTTTATTCCTGCTGTCTTTAAATGTGCTTAAAAAATACACTTGCTTTTTCAATTTTAATAGGATATAATCAATAAAAGATACAATACCGAGGTGTGGCGCATGCGGTGGAGTCCGAAACGCAGTGAGGCGAACGACACCTATGCGAAAACTGTCCGTGATTGACGAGCCGAAGGCGAAGTCAGAACGGGTACAGTTGACCGCTGTTGGAGCGCGCGAAGCGTGCTGCCAAAGAAAAAGATATAATAACGAGGTGTGGCGCAGTTGGTAGC
>JAFUJG010000273.1 GCA_017468215.1 Clostridia bacterium
ATACCGCATTGCGTATTTTGTTGTGGTAAAAATCAAAGTCGCTTCCCCAGTTGGTGAGCATTTCACCTTCGGTCAGGTATGCCTGGCAATGGGCAAAGTCGGTGCATACATCAGCCTCGTGGTCGGAGGATGATGATTTATAGATAGTGTATGTACGTGCGGCAACGGCTTGGGCTTTTAAAGCCTCGCTTTCAAAGGCGGCAGGCATTTCGGCTGCAACAACGCCTACAAGATAGTCCTCCATGTTCATAACCGAGGTAGTGTTGTCCGCAATGTTTAAAACGGTAACACTTTTTTGTGTTTCGGTATCGTCGGAATTAGGGGTGTTTGTAGGGATAAATAAAGTAGTAATAAAAGGCAGGGTAAAGCAGGCTATTGCATAATAAACAGGTAACAGCAGAAGAAATTTCACATTTTCACATCCTGTAAGTAATTTAATTGTATTGCTACATACGAAAAAACATGATAAAATAATCCCATACGAGGTGATTGAATGAGAACAATTATTTTATCTGATAAAGATTTTGACCTTGTGCACACCTTTGACTGCGGTCAGTGCTTCCGCTGGGAAGAATCCGGCGGTGCATTTATCGGTGTGGCAGGGGGCTACTGGGGCAGGTTTGAAAAAACTGCCGAAGGCATAAGCCTTACAACAAACTGCCCGGATGATAATTTCTGGATTGAGTATCTTGACCTTGAACGTGATTACGGACAAGTGAAAGAAGCCGTTGGATTAAATCCTCTTATGATAAAGGCTGTGGAGTATGGAAGCGGTATCCGTATCCTTAAGCAGGAGTTTTTTGAAACTCTGATGAGCTATATAATCTCTCAAAGGTCTTCTATCCCGAAAATAAAATCTACCGTAAAAAAGCTGTGCGAAAAATACGGCAGGCGTATAGATGTAGAAGGTGAATATTATACCTTCCCAACTCCTGAGGAGCTTAAGGCTGTTACGGAGGAGGACTATCGTGCATTGGGCTGCGGCTATAGGGCAAGATACCTTGCCGAGTGTGTAAAGGCTGTGCTTGAAGGCAGAATAAGCCGTGATATGCTGTCCGGTCAGACTACAGCCGATGCAAGAGCAAAGCTGATGGAGCTTTGCGGTGTTGGCGATAAGGTCTGTGACTGCGTAATGCTCTTTTCCCTTGCCAGATACGACCTTTTCCCCAGTGATGTGTGGATAAAGAGGGTTATGTGCGAGCAGTTCGGAAGCAGTGACAAAAGTGCAAAAGCAGACGGCGAAAAGCTGTTCGGAGAATACAGTGGCTTTGCCCAGCAGTATTTATTTTATTACAGACGCAATATGGAAAGTTAATAGTCATCATCCTCGGGGAAACGTGAGTTTCCGTACCAAAGCGGCATGAAGGATTCATCCTCTGCAAGGGGAACCTCAGGCGGTGTTGCACCTAAAAAAGGCAGGGGCAGGTTTTTTACCATTTCTGCCTTAACGGGAATCATTATATAAACATAATCGTTGTTATTATTCAAAATGAAAACCTCCTTTGCATTAATGTATGCAAGGGAGGTTTTTTTAATGATTATTTTGTTGTAACTATAACGGAGATATCTTCCATACCGGGAGCCGTTACAATAAGGGTGCTTTCACCTGCAAAATCTGTTGATTTAAGGTAAATAACAGCGTTGCCGTTGTGCATTTTTCTCGAAGGGGAGGAATAGGGCGTTACGTCAAAGCCGCAGCCTGTTTCAATACCTGCCAGAGTTACGCTCTGTCCCGAAACCTGTGCGGTTATAACTGTGTCGCTCCAGTTAACCTTTTTACCGTCCTTGTCAAAAAGTGCAACATCCACACGGAGTGTGTCGTAGCTGTCGGCAGCAAGAGTTGTTCTTTCGGCGGTAAGGGATATCCTACAAGGAGCTTCTGTAGTAGAAAGCTTATATTCACATCCTTCAATAACAGCTTTTAACTCGCCTTTTTCAAAGGGAACATCCCATACAATTGTATTGCCGTGTTCTTCGTCATCTGCTTTTTTTACACCTAAGGATTTGCCGTTTAAGAAAAGCTCTGCCTCGGGGGAGTTTGTGTAAGCGACAACCTCACAATTGGTGCCTTCCTCAAAGTTCCAGTGCTCGCAGAACCATCTGGGAGGTCTTCTGCGGCGAGGTGCGTTTTCGTCACGCTTTTCACGTGCAAAAATATAAATGTAGGGCGTTTTATCCCAGAGTGTTTTTCTGAAATGCCAACCGGGCTTTTTAAATCCCCCCATATCAAGAAGACCGGGCATTGATGAACGGACAGGCCAGCCATGAGCTTCGCCCATATAGTCAATACCTGTCCAGAGGAACTGACCGGAGATATAATCGTTGTCGGCAACTGCCTTCCATGCTTTCCACGAGTGAGAGTTTTCGCTACCATAGATAACAGAAGCGGGGAATCGTTTGTGGTCCTCCTCGTAAAGATGCTCCTTGTAGTTGTAGCCTGCAATGTCGAGAACTTCAAAATAGCCTGTATTGGTGGAAAGCTCCGGGAATGCCAACGCCGCTGTAACAGGGCGTGTCGTGTCACATTCCTTAACCCATGCAACCAATTGCCGTGCAATAACCGCAAGCCGCTCAGCGTTAGGCTTATTGGGGTCATACATTCTTTCAATTTCAGGCTTGTTTGCATCGTTATTGCCTGTCATGGACGAGAAAGAGGGGTGACAGTAGGGGTCGTTGGGATAGTCAACCTCGTTGCCTATTGACCACATTATGATTGAGGGATGATTACGGTCACGGAGAACCATTGCCTTAATATCCTTTTCTCCCCAGGCGGGAAAGTCTTCAAAATAGCCAAAGCGCTTGGGCGGATATACGTTGTGTCCCTGCCACCATTTGTTTTTCGGGCCTTCCCATTCGTCGAAGGCTTCGTCCATTGTAAGAAAGCCTAACTCGTCGCATAAATCAAGCAGCTCGGGGTCGGGGGGATTATGGCTTGTACGGAGTGCATTTGTACCGCATTCCTTTAACTTAAGCAGTCTGTCACGCCAAACTTCACGAGGCACAGCAGCACCTAAGCAGCCTGCATCGTGGTGAACGCACACGCCCTTAAGCTTGGTATGAACACCATTTAAGAAAAAGCCACGGTCTGCATCAAAATAAAAATATCTGATACCGAAGGGGGTAAAAACTGTATCGGTAACGGTGTTGTCAACAATAACCTCGGTCTTCATAGTGTAAAGATAAGGCCTGTCGGAAGACCAGAGCTGAGGGGTGTTAACCGTAACAGTACCTTCGCCTGTTGCAACCGTGTTACCGTCTTTGTCAATAACAGTGTTTACAACTGTGGCAGGGAGAGTTGTTTCGCACTCAATTTTAACTGTTGCATCTGTATCGGAAACCTGAGGGGTTGAGATAAAGAGCGTGTCCGGAACAACGGAAACCTTATCGCACAGCGTTACATATACACGTCTGGTAATACCTGTGCCTGTGAACCAACGAGAATCAGCTGTTTCGTCACGGCTGTACATAACGCTTACAACGTTTTCCTTGTCTGCAAATTCTGTTACATCATAAGTAAAAGTGGAATAGCCGTAAGGACGCTTGCCAAGGTAGTTGGAGTTAAACCAGACCTTTGAATTGTTGTAAACGCCCTCAAAGGTAATATAAACCTTGCCTGTGTTTTCCGGCAGGGAAAACCTTTTGCGATACCA
>JAFUJG010000274.1 GCA_017468215.1 Clostridia bacterium
ATTGCAGGCACAACACTCATAACATATTTTACAGTATCTTCCTGCATTAATGCAACCATTTCTTCGAACATGTCAAAGCCAATCATCTTGAACTCGTCAACTACGTTATGATTACCATATGCACGAAGTCTGATTTCGTGCTTTAATTCATCCATTGCGGCAACATGCTCAATCCAGTGGTTGTCAACAGCCTTGAGCATAATTTTTCTTTCGATTTCACGCATAGCGTCAAAGCCGAAAAGCTCCTCCTGCTCGCTGTAGCGCTCAGCTGCCTTTTGGAGCATGTCACGTCTTATATCGTCCTTCTTAACCTTGTTTATGTCATAGGAGGATATGTCTATAATTCCCTTTTTATGGAAAATGGTCTCGCAGTATTCCTCAAATTCACTTGCAAGCCAATAATCCGGATGCTCATCGTTAAGGAACTTTACAATAGCATTGTCAATAAGCTTTTCAATCATCTTTTCGATTGAAGGCTTAATATTTGTACCGTTAAGTACCTCTCGCCTCTGGTTTTATATAAGAGTTCTCTGGGTGTTGACAACATCGTCAAACTGAAGTACGTTCTTACGCATATCGTAGTTTCGGCCTTCAATGTTCTTCTGTGCATTTCAATAACACCCGAAAGAATTTTTTCGTCGATAACATCGTCCTCGTCAATCTTCATTGTGGAGAGCATTCTCTTAACTCTCTCGCCGCCGAAAAGTCTTAATAAGTCGTCGTCAAAGCACACAAAGAACTTGGACTTACCCGGGTCACCCTGTCTGCCGCTTCGGCCCTGGAGCTTGTTGTCGATACGTCTGGATTCGTGACGCTCGGTGCCCAGTACATACAAGCCGCCTGCTGCAATAACCTCAGCCTTTTCAGGCTCAATTTCCTTTTTAAATTCCTCATAATAGCGAGCATAGGTTTCTCTCGCCTTAAGGATTTCCTCGTTGTCTGTTTCGGCAAAGCCTGTTGCTTCCACAATCATTTCGTCGGAGAAGCCTTCCTTCTGCATTCTGTTCTTTGCCATGTATTCCGCATTACCGCCAAGCATAATATCGGTACCACGGCCTGCCATGTTTGTGGCAATGGTAACAGCACCCTTTTTACCTGCCTGAGCGATAATCTGTGCTTCTGCCTCGTGGTACTTGGCATTAAGTACTCGGTGTGCAACGCCCTCACGCTTTAAAGCCTTGGAGAGCTCCTCGCTGCTTTCAATTGTAGCAGTACCTACAAGCACAGGTCTGCCTGTGGCACTCTGCTCTTTTATTTCACGCACGATTGCACGGATTTTTCCTGCATGTGTCATGTATACTGCATCGTTGCAGTCCTCACGGACAACAGGTGCATTTGTGGGGATAGCCACCACGTCAAGCTCATAAATACCCTTGAATTCTTCTTCCTCGGTAAGAGCTGTACCTGTCATACCCGAAAGCTTATCATACATTCTGAAATAGTTCTGTACAGTAATTGTGGCAACTGTTTTGCTTTCGTTTCTTACCTTTAAGCCTTCCTTCATTTCGATTGCCTGGTGCAAGCCGTTGGAGTATCTTCTGCCGTAGGAAAGTCTGCCTGTAAAGCTGTCAACAATAATAATCTCGTCATCCTTGATAACATAATCGTCGTCAAGCTTCATAACGCCGTGAGCCTTAAGTGCCACATTGATATGGTGAGAAATGCTCATGTTGTTGGGGTCGGCAAGGTTTTCAATGTTAAAGAACTGTTCAGCCTTTTTTGTACCTTTTTCTGTGAGGGTGGCACTCTTTGCCTTTTCGTCCACGATATAGTCACAGTCCAGGTTAACGCTCTCTGTTTTGGAGTCAAAGGACTCGAACTTCATAACACGGAGAGTGCGGACAAACCTGTCTGCAGCCATGTAAAGGGCATCAGCCTCGGCCTCAGGTGTACTGATAATGTGAGGTGTTCTGGCTTCGTCAATTAAAATCGAGTCAACCTCGTCCACAATTGCATAGTTATATTCTCTCTGAACAACATCCTCTTTACGTGTTCTGAGGTTATCCCAAAGATAGTCAAACGCAAGCTCGCTGTTTGTACCGTAGGTAATGTCAGCCTTGTAGGCTGCCTTCTTCTCCTCCTGTGTACCCTGAGGAATAATAAGACCAACCGTAAGACCTAAATAGCGGTACACCTTGCCCATCCATTCGCTGTCACGCTTTGCAAGGTATTCGTTTGCAGTTACAATATGAACGCCCTTGCCTGTCAATGCGTTAAGGTAAGCAGGAAGCGTTGCAACCAAGGTTTTACCTTCACCTGTTTTCATTTCGGCAATTCTGCCCTGATGAAGGATAATACCGCCTATAACCTGCACATAGAAATGCTTCATACCGAGAACTCTCCAGCTCGCTTCACGCATAACAGCAAAAGCCTCAGGCAAAATATCGTCGAGAGTTTCTCCATTTGAGAGTCTGCTCTTAAACTCATCCGTTTTCGCACGAAGCTCGGAATCGGAAAGCTTTGCTGTTTCCTCCTCCAATGCCATAACCTTATCAGCAATAGGTCTGATAC
>JAFUJG010000275.1 GCA_017468215.1 Clostridia bacterium
GAGTTGATCAGTATGGTAATTAAAGTAACATTGCGTGATGACGTGCGTGAATTTGAAGCCCCCATCACCTATATGGACATTGCGAAAAGCATTTCCGAAGGATTGGCAAGGAATGTGCTCTGCGCGACCTGTGACGGCGAAACGGTAGGTTTGTATGAAACCCTTACCACTGACGCAACCGTTGAATTCAAAGGCTTTGATACACCCGAGGGCAAAAACACTCTCCGCCACAGTGCAAGCCATGTACTGGCTCAGGCAGTTAAGAGGATTTTCCCCGAAGCAAAATTGGCTATAGGTCCTGCTATTGAAAACGGTTTTTATTACGACTTTGACCTCGACAAGGGCTTTTCTCCCGATGATTTGGCTAAAATCGAAGCTGAGATGAAAAAGATTGTTAAGGAAAACCTTCCCATTGTCCGTTTTGAACTGCCTCGTGCAGAAGCTTTAAAGCTTATGGAAGATATGGGTGAGCCCTATAAGGTTGAGCTTATTAACGATTTGCCCGAAGACGCTGTAATTTCCTTCTATAAACAGGGCGAATTTACAGACCTTTGTGCAGGTCCTCATGTGCCTTCTACAGGTGCGGTAAAGGCGTTTAAGATTACTTCTACTGCAGGTGCTTACTGGCGTGGAAGCGAAAAGAACAAGATGCTTACACGTATTTACGCAACAGCTTTCACAAAGAAGGCAGATATGGAAGAATATTTAGCACAGGTTGAAGAAGCTAAAAAGCGTGACCATAATAAACTGGGCAGAGAGCTTGAGCTTTTCACAACAAGCGAATATATCGGCCAGGGTCTTCCCATTATGCTTCCTAAGGGTGTTGCTGTTATGCAGACCCTCCAGAGATTTGTTGAAGACGAAGAAACCCGGCGAGGCTGGTTAAGAACAAAAACTCCCCTCATGGCAAAGAGCGACCTTTATAAGATTTCGGGTCACTGGGACCATTATAAGGATGGTATGTTTGTTTTAGGCGATGAGGATAAGGACGACGAAGTGTTTGCACTCCGTCCCATGACATGTCCCTTCCAGTATCAGGCATATCTTAACCGTGCACGCTCCTACCGTGATTTGCCTCTTAGATACGGCGAAACAAGTACCCTTTTCCGTAACGAGGCAAGTGGCGAAATGCATGGCTTAATCCGTGTAAGACAGTTTACAATCAGTGAAGGTCACCTTATGTGTACTCCCGAACAGCTCGCTGACGAATTCAAGAGCTGTCTTGAACTTGCAATTTATATGCTTAAAACTCTCGGTCTTTACGAGGATGTATCCTACCGCTTCAGCCAGTGGGACCCTGCTGACAGAGAGAAGTATATCGGCACAGACGAGCAGTGGGATGAAGCTCAGGGCATGATGAAGGAAATTCTGGACAACCTTGAAATTCCTTATGTTATAGGTATAGGCGAAGCCGCTTTCTACGGTCCTAAGCTTGACATTCAGATTAAGAATGTTCACGGTAAGGAGGACACTCTTATTACACTTCAGATTGACCAGATGCTCGCTGAAAAGTTCGGCATGGTTTATACTGACGCTGACGGCATAAAGAAGCATCCTTACATTATCCACCGTACAAGCATCGGCTGTTACGAAAGAA
>JAFUJG010000027.1 GCA_017468215.1 Clostridia bacterium
CTCAAAATTATCCATCAGTGACCACAGGAAGTATCCGTCTACATCGACACCTTCGTCTGCAGCTTTTTTCAGATAAGCAAGGTGCCTTTGGATGTAGTCGGTACGCATACTGTCGTGCACTTTTCCGTCACGGCACACCCAGTCAGCTGTGGCAGCACCGTTTTCAGACACAATTATGGGCTTTTTATAACGTTCATAAAAGAACTTTGCCCCCCAGTAAAGGCAGCTCTCGTCAACAGGCCATCCCATTGTTGTGCGGGCGTAGCCCTCGGGACGCTTTGCGTAGTAAACCTCGCCTTTTTCATTAATATCCACAATTTCACCGTGGTATGTGTTAAAGGCGAAAAAGTCAAGCCCGGTATGTATGGTTTTCATATCTGCATCATTTATAAAAGGCATTAAATGGCCAAATTTTTCGGTCATTTCCCGGGGGTATTTTCCGTACATTATGGTGTCGGACCAGGCGGTATTGCTCCACCAGGGGTCATCGTAAATGCACATGGTCTCACGCCGTGCCGCTTCGATAGATTCGGGCGTGTTCCGTGCAGGAATACGAACCGCAGTTGCAGGGGCATAGCCAACTCTTGCACCGGGGGCATTTGCCTTTATTGCCCAATAGCCGTTGCCATGCGCAAGAAGCGTGTTATGAATGCCCAATATTGCATCCTTCGGAGGCACATTAAGTGCCGGTGCATGCTCACGGTTTACATAACCTGCACCTATAATACACTGGGGCTCGTTAACGGTGAAAAAGTTTTTCGCACGGTCAGAGAGCTTTGCACTCACCACGTGAGCATATTCACCAAACCACTTACCAATATCACCGTTAAGCCAGCCGCCTTTTTTGTAGAGTTCATAGGGTAAATCCCAGTGAAAAAGGGTAACGTAAGGTTCTATACCGTTTTCTAAAAGCTCATCGGTTAAGCGGTCATAATAATCAAGACCCTTCGGGTTAATCCTGCCGATTCCGTCGGGCAGAATACGTGCCCAGGAAATACTGTAGCGGTAAGCCTTTAAACCTATTTCTTTCATTATCTGAACATCGTCTTTATAACGGTGATAGCTGTCGCAAGCAGTGTCACCGTTGTGAAAATCAAAGGTATAGTTAGGCTTTCGTGTGGTGGTGTCCCAAATATTGAGCCCCTTTCCGTCTTCAAATGCCGCACCTTCAACCTGATAGCTTGCTGTGGCACTACCCCACACAAAAGTATCCTTAAATGGCATAAAACCCCTCCCTTTTACAATTAATCAATTTAATACTGGAAGCTTCTCACGTATCTGCAACGCATACCGTCGTCCCATATCATTGTGCTGTCAGGCTCCGTTTCCCAGCCACCAATGCCTGTGTTTAAGATAAGGCGAAGGTTTTTCTGGAAGTTTAAAGTTGCATTGTTATGCGTTCTCTGGAAACACTTTCCGTCAACGTAGAACTTTATATAGTCATAGCCCCAGTCCATAGCAAAGGTATGGTAACCGGTTGTAATATTTATATTATCCTTACTGCTCTTGCCAAAAAGATTGTTCTGGTCATTTTCGCCATGGATGGCTGTATGCCACGCCTTTGCACCGTAAGAGGATGAAAGGGTTTCAAAAATGTCAATCTCAGGCGGCCAGGAGTCACGACCTGTAAGCCAGAAGGCGTTCCAATAGCCAACGGGGCTTTCGGGCTGCTTGAAAGAGCCTTCAATGTAGCAGTTTTTGTTATAAACCTTGTTCTGGATACTTACAACGCCAACGTAGCCTTTCCACTGTTCCCAGGTTTTTCCCCATTTGTTGTAGGAAATACCTGTTTCACCACTCTTGTCCTTAACCCAACTGCTTAAATTTACCTTAGTTGCCTTAAGGAGCAGTTCGCCGTTTTCGACAATTACGTTGTTCTTTGTAATAAGACCAGAGTGATTATAGGAATCGTTGGTGGGATTGTTTGATTTCCAGGGATAATTTGTCCACCACTGGGAGGAAATTGAATTGCCGTAGAAATTATCTGCAACATATTCGCTTGCCTCACTCTTTAAGTAGAAGCAGCCTTGAGCTTCACTCCACTTTTTCCAGGGCTTCAAGTCGCCTGTTTTTTTATCGCTCGTGGTATCGTAGAGGAATTTATCCTCATTATCTCGCTGCAGGTATGTTCTGTAGGAATAAGTTTTTCCCGAGTAATAGCCAACGTTATCAACTTCGTCCTTGAAAAAGGTTGCCCTTGCGTAAAAATCACCGTTGTTTTGGATTTTCTTAAGATAAAACGCATCGCTTTCAGCGACGATAAAATAGCCGGGCATGGTTGCAGCTTCTAAACTTACGCCGCAGCCTATAAGACCTCGTCTTTCAACAAAGCGTGTAATTGATGGGTTTTTGTCCGCCGCAACCGATAAAACTTCGTCTGCTCCGTTATGGTAAATATACCTTCCGTAATAATCTCCGGAGGATGTGGGATAATCAGAAAGCCTCACAGCTTCAAGGCGGATATTGCCGTTTGCAGGAGCAGCTCCCGAAAGAGCGGCAGTTTCTCGCTCAACCTCACGGAGGGTAAAGTCTGAAAGGGTCATATCACACTTAGCACCTGCACCTGTATTTAACACAAAAGTGTTTGCTTCAAGGTATGTCCAGGTTGTATTACGTGTCATTTCAACATCAGCGTTTGTGAAATAAAGCTGTTGTGTTTCCTTGGTTTCGCCGTCATCTGCTGTTATGAAAATGCTTCTGTTCAAGGGCGAAACGATAATTTTGAAATGAACGTTTCTTCCCTTATAAAAGCTGTTTTCAAAAAGAGCTACCGGATTTCCTTCGTTGAAATAGTTACTCGTTATGCGGTTTATTTTAAATTTATTGCCATCGTTATCAAACCTTAACTGAAGTGCGGCATAATTATCAAGGTCTGCTCCACCTGTAATAATGCCGTCAGTAATTGACAAACCGCTGTAATACACGTTGTCCGTTAAGTTGAGGTCAAATTCTATCTTATAGTCGCCTCTGTCCTTGGGCAAATCAAGGTTCTTTTGTGCCAGAATACCGCCCGCACCTTCAATTGGTGTGCTGCTGCCTATGGCTTCTATTTCACTGATGCGTACCCAGCCGTTATTTTTGCTGTCTGTTCGCTGATAGAAGGTATACTTAATATACCTTGCCTCGGTCTGGACAAAGTTGAAGTATTGTATATCCTGTGTAGATGCTGATGTTCTTTTTGATACAACGGTTGTATAGTTTTTGTTGTCGGCACTGACTGCAATATCAAAAGCATATGTACGCTCATTGCCGAGGTTAAAGCCTATACCCGCTCCTGTAAGGTAATAATCTGTACCTAAATCTGCCACAAGATAAGCCGGCGCCTGGTCTGTAACGTCTTTAGCAGTCCAGATTGTTGCCGCATCACCGTCTGTTACGTTTGTATGATGATTGTTGGCTTCAGGTGTCTGTGATGCCGTAACAGAAGAAATATTAAGTTTTTCACCATCTACTATGCTGTCACGACCTACATTGTCGTAAAGATAAATCTCTCCTGCAGACTCTTGTGCATACAAAAGCTCACCCAGGGCAGGTCTATAGTCCGTATAGGTCATTTCATCCATGGGAGAAATTGACCAGTCTTCTGCACTTTCCATGAGGATAGCACCCACGTTGTCTTTATAGCCGTAGGTATCAATTTCACCTATACGGCACCATACTCCGTTATCTGTTCTGCCGAAAAGATTAAGACGGATATATCTTGCTCTTACAGGCGGCAGCTCCAAATACTGCATATCGTTTATTTTTTTACTTGTACTCTTTTGAACAAGGGTAGTAAAGTTTTCGCCGTCCTCACTTGATGAAACAGAATAAATATATTCTCTCTCATTTCCCAGATTGAAGGCAATGCCCACACGAGAAAGGATATAGTCATCCCCAAGGTAAATTGTTACATTTTCGCTGTTTTCAGCACTCGCTCCGGAAACTGTCCATACAGTTGACTCATCGCCGTCCGCCACATTTCCGGCGGAGTTTTCTGCTTCGGGAGTGTAGCTTGCAAAGGCATCCGAAGCACCATAGGGCACGGAAATTTCCTCGCCTAAATCTACCGCTTCACAATATTCACTTGTAAATGAGGGTGCCAAGGGCTTTAACCCATTCTCCCACACAAAAATTTTAGCACCGCCATCTGTATTGGGTGTGCTGTACGAAAACGCTGCCCTTTCGCCTGGTTCAACGCTCTCTTTGTATATTTTTGCCGCTTTTAAAGTGTCTTTAGCTCCGTAAGACGCCACATAAACCTTAAAATCGGCTTTACTTTCAGCATTATTCGTAACCGTTGTTACAAAGGTTACATTTTCTTCGTCCTTCATTCCCGAAAATGCAAGCTCGACATCTCTGGCAGATGCAGGAATTGTTACAATGCTTAACATAAGCACTGCACATAAAAATATTGAAAAAAACTTTTTCATTTTCTACATCCCTTTAAACACAAAGGGCGATGGGCAGAAGCCCACCGCCCTTTCAGAATCAACTAAAAATTAATACTGCCAGCTCTTAAACCATTCCATGCTCATACCTATACCATATTCGGAAGGCAGGCTTGATTCCCAACCGCCGATACCTGTGTTAATAACGAGTACACAGCCGCCGGAGGAATTCTGCTTATTTACAATATCGCCTGTGTAGCGTGCATAAAGCTGACCGTCGTAGTACATATCCATATAGTCGTAACCCCAGTCAAGCGCATAGCGGTGATACTGTGTACGGAGATTGCTTCCCCAATACCAGCTACCCTGTGAAGACGAGGATGACATAGGCATATTTGTGTACCATCCGTGAGCACCGGCACTGCCCGAGGAGGACAGATATTCGAAAATATCTGTTTCGGGAGGCCACTCATTTGCACCACTAAGCCAGAAGGCAGTCCAGTAGCCGTAACCGCAGTTAGGCTGCTTGAAGGTACCCTCCATATAGCTCTGACGCCAGTATTTAACGCTGTTGTCGTAGCCGTTATAGTTCTTATGGGGGCTGATTACGCCTACATAACCCTGCCACTTTTTCCAGCCGCCAAAGCCGTAGCTTGAAAGGTCGATACCTGTCTGACCGCTGTTTTTACCGGAGTTACTCTTAGGCCAATCGTTGTCACCAATCTTATTTGCCTTAAGGGTAATATTACCGTTCTTAACTGTTATCGCACTTTCACGGCAGAGACCATAGTGGTTATGGCTGTCGCCCCAAGGATACTGAGGCTGCCATTTGCTCTTATCCAGGCTTGTGCCCTTGAAAGAGTCACTTACTCTGGACGCTGTGGCTTCGTTTCTCTGATAGAAAATTGTGCGTTCACGTGAATGACGCTTCCATACCACGGTATTACCGCTATCGTTATAAAGATAACGGTCACGGTCACGGTATGCGGCGTAGGAAACGGTTGACTTTCCGTAGCCCTTTGTATCAATCATACCGTCACGCTTAATAAAGGTTGCATTTGCCTTAAAGCGTGCAGTATTGGTAAAGGGCTGTACCTGAAGCTGGTTATTTGTACCGGGAACAATCGTTAAGAAGTAACCGGGACGGTTTGCAACCTCAAAGGATACGCCGTCAGAATCCATAAGACCTGTTCTTTCTACGAATCGTGTATATGCAGGGTCTTGTTTTTCGGCAAAGTCGCTTACTTCGTTACCCTGGTGGTGAAGCATGTTACCTGTACCGTGAGTTGCAACTAAACGGAACATGCCGTTAAGGGCACTCTTTACGTTCTGTGTTGCACCAAGGTCTGTGACCGTAATATCACCTATGTAAATGTCGGCAAAACCGCCGATACCTGTATTAACAGAAAGGCAGTTAAGCTCTTTGCCAACCCAGTTTTCATATGTGGTTGCCATATCAACTGTTCTTGTCTGGCTGTTAACACCGTCGTTAATTGTAATTTCGCTCTGGTACTTTGTGGGGGTTACCTTAATGGTAACATCCCAAGAATTTCCCTTAATTATGGGGGTATATCCACCTACAAGAGCAGAATAGTCACCGCCGTTGAAGGTGTTGCCTGTGTATTTATTAAGCTGAAGGTTGTTTTCGTCGGCACTGGAAGGCTTAAAACGAAGCTGCATACCATATGCGCCGTCAACACCGTTTGACAAACTGAATCCGCCGTATTCATCGGCAACTGGAGCATAAAGCTTAAAGTTAATTTCGTATGCATTGCCTGTGTTAGGTGTGGGGAAATTAATGTACGCCATAACACCGCCTGCACCGTTAACTGCATCGGTAGTTCTGCCAACCTCATCGTAAAGATGGAGAGCATTGCCGTCAATACCGCTCTGGGCGGGAGCTTCGACAATCTCAGCATAAAGCTTTTCACCAAGCGAGCCTTCGTATGCTTCGTCGCCCTTATCATCGGCAATATTCTTAAACGTCATATTGCCGTCATTGCCCTCTGTCATGTCAATATTTGTGAGAACAGTCCTCTTTGCAGAGAATTCTTCTGTTTCAAAATGAGTTACGCTCATTTCATCCACATACATTTCAACACTCTTGCCTGCACCTGTGTTAAACACAAGATATTTTGCTTCTAAGCCCGACCACTGAGAGGGTCTTGTCTGCTCAGCACTGTTATATGAGAAATACATGGGCTTTGTTTCGCTGTTTTCACCGTCAGTTACGGTAATGTCAACCCTTCTTGCCTGGGGGTCAACTGCTAATGTAACGGTCCAGAGTGCATCCTTCTTAAAGGATGTGCCCATAAAATCAATGAGCGAGCCTTCGTTAAAGTAGTTGCTTGTAACCTGCTTGAGCTTTACCATATTGTTGTCTGTATCCTCAAAACGCACCTGAATAGCCGCATAATGGGAAAAATCAGCGCCGCCTGATACCATTTCGTCAGTTAAGGAGAAGCCTGACCAGTAGGTATCACTGCTTTCACCGTTTTCCATCTGAGAAGGAATAAACATATTGAACTTAACGTTGTATTTGCCACGGTCAGCATTTGTTTCAAGCCTCTTAGCAGCAAGAAGACCGCCTGCACCGTTTACCTCGTCTGTATTTCGTGCAACGTAGTCAACAAGATGAAGTGCAGTTTCGTTAACACCCATTGCAGCTTCCTGTGGAAGATAGTTAACATCTGCATACAACTTTTCGCCCAAGGAAGGTGTATATTCTGTGTAACTTTCTTCTGTCATGCGACGTACTATCCAGCCATCGGCTATGGTATCATCGCTGGATTCGGGAAGAAGCGTGCCTGCATCATCATTAAATGAGAACAGAGAAACCTCATCACCCATATCTACCGGTAGAAGCATACCATACAGTTCAATTTCCGAAATCTGAACCCAGTTGTTTTCATCCGGAACAACTCTTTCTACAATTGTTATTCTTACAAACTTGCCCACAGATGTTTCAACATCAAAATACTGAACTTCTCCGCTGAGCTCGCTGGTAGTTTCGTCAAGAACAGTGGTATAGTTATTTCCATCCTCTGATGTGGATACAGTAAACACGTACTGTCTTTCACTGCCGGCACCGAAAAGAATGCCGACTTTTGTTATAACATGACTGTATTCAAGATATGCAGTTACAGAAGCTTCGCTTCCTCTTGCAACATCTCGTGCAGACCAATAGGTGTCTGCATCACCATCTGCCGCCGCAGTAGCTCTGTGGTCTGCCTGAGCTTCCGCAGATGCAAAGACCATATCGGAGGTAACCGTTATTTCTTCTTCCTCAATAGGACCTTCGGGCACCTCGTCTGATTTTACAGAAGAACAAAGGGGCTTCATAGAGTCGCCGTTCCAGAAGAAAATTTCTGCAGTTTCACCTTTGGTAGAATCATAAGAAACAGTAAATTCCTTTGAAACAACAGAGTTTTCCTCTGTATCTATGGTAATTTTTTCCTTTTTTGCACTTTGTTCGATGCCCTCGCTGTTATATACAGCCGAAACAACGGTTACAAAGCCGTCTGTCGAAGAATTGTTTGCAATTTCGGCCATACAGTAGAGCTCAAATCCGTCTGTAAGAGCGTTACATGTTACGGCTGCATCAAAAGCTTCTGTTGCACCGATAGACGGAACAACAGAAACAAAAAGTACAACGCACAAAACAAACGAAAGAGCACGTAATTTAACTTTTTTCATTCAGGACCCCTCCTTATGTGTATATATCAAAATCATTATATCACAAAACAGCCATAGCTTCTGTTAACGTTTTGTGAAGGACTTATTTTATCTGATTTCAGTAACGCCGCCCATATAAGGAACAAGTGCTTCAGGAATAGTAACGGAACCATCAGCATTCTGATAGTTTTCAAGAATTGCGGCAACAGTTCTGCCTACAGCAACACCAGAGCCGTTAAGTGTATGAACAAGCTGAGCCTTATCGGAAGAATTATCCTTAAACTTAATGTTTGCTCTCCTTGCCTGGAAGTCTTCAAAGTTACTGCAGGAAGAAATTTCAACATATCTTCCGTAGGAAGGCATCCAAACCTCGATGTCGTATTTAAGAGCAGCTGTAAAGCCAAGATCACCTACGCAGATGCGTACAACTCTGTAAGGAAGACCAAGACCTTTGAGCACATCTTCTGCATCGTTAGTGAGTTTTTCAAGTTCTTCATAGCTCTGTTCGGGCTTTGCAAACTTTACAAGCTCAACCTTGTTGAACTGGTGCTTGCGGATAAGACCACGTGTGTCTCTGCCTGCACTGCCGGCTTCGGCACTGAAACAAGCTGTATAAGCTACGTGCTTTATAGGAAGCTGGCTGCCGTCAAGAATTTCGTCACGGTACATGTTTGTAACAGGAACTTCAGCTGTGGGAACGAGGAAATAATCTGTATTTCCAACTTTAAAAGCATCCTCCTCAAACTTGGGAAGCTGGCCTGTGCCCACCATGGAGTTGCGGTGTACCATGAAGGGAGGGAAAATTTCTGTGTAACCGTGCTTTGATGTGTGCATGTCGAGGAAATAGTTTGTAACAGCTCTTTCCAGTCTTGCACCAAGGTCACGGTAAAGTGTAAATCTTGTACCTGTAATCTTAGCCGCTGTTTCAGCATCAAGGATGTTAAGGTCCTTACCTATATCCCAATGTGCCTTGGGTTCAAAATCAAACTTTGTGGGCTCGGAAAACTTTCTTATTTCCACATTATCTTCATCTGTATCGCCGTCGGGAACATTTTCGTTAGGGATGTTGGGAATGGTATACATCATCTGAGAAAGCTGTTCTTCAACAGCCTTTGTCTGAGCATCCAAATCCTTTACCTTTTCAGAAATTTCCTTCATTTCGGCAAAAATCGCTGTAGTATCCTCACCTGCTTTTTTAAGCTGAGGAATCATCTTCGATACTTCGTTCTGCTTCTTTTTAAGCTGTTCTGCTTCAAAAACAAGCTCACGACGCTTATTGTCAAGGTCTAAAACCGCATCAATATCAACGTTTTCCTTTCTCCTTGCAAGTGCTGCCTTTACCTTTTCTGTTTCTGTTCTGATTAACTTAATGTCTAACATTTTTACTGCTTCCTTTCAATATATGTTTTGTTTCACGTGAAACATTATAAACCTTGTATAATATCAACTAATCTTATAAGGTCTTCTTCCGAATAATAATAAAGCTCAATTTTACCCTTATTTTCACCGGTTATTTTAACCCTTGTGCCAAACTTTTCTTTTAAGTCCTTCTCAACATCCATATACGGACGCTGAGCTTTCTTTCTGGGCGGAGCTTTCTTTGTTTCACGAGCAAGCTCCTCCATTTCACGTACAGTCAGGTTGTTTTCTGCCGCCTTTTTTGCCATCTCCAACCTTTTATCGGAATTTTCAACGCCCAGAAGCGCTCTGCCGTGACCCGATGTAAGTGTACCCTCCACAAGCATTGCCTGTATTTCCTTATCCAAAGACAAAAGCCTAAGTGTATTGGCAACCGCAGGACGACTTTTTCCAACCTTTTCGCTGACCTTTTCCTGTGTAAGGCCAAACTGCTCCATAAGAGACTGATATCCAAGAGCTTCCTCAATAGGATTTAAATCCTCTCTCTGGAGGTTTTCAATTAAAGCTACCTCTGCCTGTGCAAGAGCATCATAGGAGCGAACAATAGCAGGAATCACGGTAAGCCCCGCTATACGTGAGGCCCTCCAACGTCTTTCGCCTGCAATAATACGGTATATACCGTCTTCACCCTTTGTAACTATAATAGGCTGGATAACTCCGTGCTGACTTATGGAGTTAGCCAAAAGCTGCAGCTGCTCGGGGTCAAAGTGTTTTCTTGGCTGATCACGTCTGGGCTCAACCTCTGAAATTTTCAGCTCCAACACTCCATCGGCGCTTTTTTGAGCTTCTGCATTTGTATCAGCAGAAAACCAAGCTTCAAGACCTTTTCCCAATGCAATTCTATCCACCGTCCTTTATTCTTCACCAAGAACTTCGTCAGCTAAATCAAGATAGCTTTCGGCGCCCTTGGATGCAATATCGTAGTATATAATAGGTTTTCCGAAGCTGGGAGCCTCGGAAAGACGCACATTTCGGGGAACAAGTGTCTTATAAACCTTATTGGGGAAGAATTTTTTAACTTCCTCAATAACCTGTGCGGAAAGATTTGTTCTGGAGTCAAACATTGTCATAAGGATGCCCTCGATTTCAAGTTCGGGGTTCATCACCTGTTTAACCTTTCTTATTGTGTTCATCAGCTGTGCCACACCTTCAAGAGCGTAATATTCGCACTGGATGGGAACAATAACACTGTTCGCAGCTGTAAGTACATTAATAGTAATAAGACCAAGGGACGGAGGTGCATCTATAATCACATAGTCAAAATCATTTTTTACCGATAATAAGGCGTTTTTCAATTTCGACTCACGACCCATTTCGCTCACCAGCTCAATCTCTGCACCGGAAAGGGAAATGTTCGACGGACAAACGCTCAGATTTTCATAATCACTCTTTACAACAGCCTCGCTGACATTTGCATTGCCAAGAAGAACATCGTAAACAGTTTTTTCACATCTGCGTTTATCAACACCTACACCCGAGGTTGAATTCCCCTGAGGGTCACAGTCCACAAGCAAAACCCTCTGCCCTTTCTTTGCAAGGCATGCGGCAAGGTTTACTGCGGTGGTTGTCTGACCAACACCGCCCTTTTGGTTTGCAATTGCAATAATTTTCATATATATAATCAATCCTTTCAATTCTGTGGTAAAACATATTTAAAGAGCATAAAATCGCTCACAATATCACACATACATTATACCACAAAACCCTCGGATTTCAAGGTGTATTTGTCTTATTTTAAAAAAGTATTGTTTCACGTGAAACAATACTTTTTTGGTGTTGAATTATGAATGTTTCACGTGAAACATTATTTTTCAAGTTTAATGGTGTATTCTATAAAATCTTCTGCTTCTTTTTCTGATATAAGAGGCGAAATTCCGCTCTTTTTTAACATTTCAAAGGTTTTATTGAGTGTGTTTTTAAACAGCATGCCTGTTTTTTCAAAGGTTGTGTTTTCTTTGTTTAAAAGTTTCTTTTTTGGCTCGTCCTCAAGCATTTTCTGTATCATTTTTTCACTTGATGAAACATTCATCTGTAAATCATTTATTCTTGTTGCGGCAGCAAGCTGCAGTTCTTCGTTTGGAAGTCTTAATAATGCTCTGGCGTGCCTTTCACACATTCCGCCTTCTGTAACAGCACGCCGCACACTTTCCGGAAGCTTTAATAATCTTATTTTGTTTGCAACAGCTGCCTGGCTTTTTCCAAGCTGTTTGGCAACAGCATCCTGTGTCATTGAATGAAACTCTATTAAATTCTGCATGCTTTCGGCTTCCTCAAAAAATGTAAGGTCTTTTCTTTGCAGATTTTCGGTTATTGCCACAATTGCCGACTCTTTATCTGTTATTTCAACAATTAATGCGGGGATTTTCTTTAATCCTGCCATTTTTGCTGCCCTTAATCTTCTTTCTCCGCACACAAGCTCGTATCCTCCCGGGGCAATTCTTACACTTATAGGAGAAATAACCCCTACCTGGGAAATTGAATCTGCAAGCTCGCTTAATGCAGTAATATCAAACTTTCTTCTTGGTTGGTAAGGATTAGGCATAACATTATCCACAGGTATGTATACGCATTTTTCTTCTTTTTCGCCCGAATTTCCTCTTACAATTTTAAACTTGCTCATTAACTTTCTTGTCTTTTGTTCTTCCTGCATAAAAAAACCTCCCGTGATATTTCCTTTTTTTACCAATTATATCACAGAAGGTTTTCTATTTAAATAAAATAATTTCGCATTTTTTGCCTATTATAAGGGGTTTTTCGACGGTGTTCCGGCTTTTCTGGGATAAACAGACGGCGTTTTACCTATTTTTTTAATAACAATAATTGTGTGATTAAGGTTCAAAGGCTCGATATTTATATGGCTGACCTTTTCAATCTGTCCACCAAGAGTTTTTATAGCTCTTTTTGCTCTTTCAACCTCGTCAACAGGAGCAGTTCCTTTCATTGCCAGGAAATAACCCCCAACCTTTACAAAAGGAAGTGCGTATTCTGCCAGAACAGATAAGTCTGCAACGGCACGTGCAACAGCTATATCATATTTTTCACGCATATTTTTATCTCTGCCACCGTCCTCGGCACGCATATGGACAGCTTTCGCATTGCCCAGCCCAAGCTTTTCAACCACAGTATTGAGGAAGTTTACTCGTTTTCCTAAGGAATCAAGCATTGTAAAAGAAACATCCTCTCTTGCAATGGCGTTAGGAAGTGAGGGGAAACCTGCTCCTGCACCTATATCAATAACGCTGTAGCCTTTTTTAAGCTTATCCTCACATAAGAGAGTAAGCGAATCAAGGTAATGCTTGATTTTAACCTCATAAGGGTCAGTTATGGCAGTAAGATTCATAAAAGAATTATACTCAAGGAGCATATCGGTATAAACTCCAAATCTTTAAAGCATTAAATCACTTAACTCAATATTGAATTTTGCTGCTTCGTTTTTAAGTGTTTCCATTTTTTGTCAATTCCTTTTCTGTGAGGAAAGATAAATCAGAAGAACGCCGATATCAGCAGGGGAGACACCCGATATTCTCGACGCCATACCTACGTTTTTAGGTCTCATTTTACTAAGCTTCTGCCTTGCTTCAAGCCTTAAGCCGTAAACATCGTCATAATTAATATCATCGGGAATTTTTCTTTCCTCGTTTTTCTTAAATTTTGCAACCTGGTCTTCTTGACGCTTTATATAACCCTCGTATTTTATAATAATACCAACTTCCTCCTGAATATCTCGGGGGAGCGAGGGACGTGTTTTGTCAAAGGGAGCAAGTGAAACATAATCAAGCTCAGCTCTTTTAATAAGGTCACAAATTTTTGCACCGTTTTCAATATAAGGAGAGTTTCTTTCTTCAAGATATTTCTTAATCTCCTCAGAAGGCGGTAGGGCAACGCTGCGTAATCTCTCAATTTCTGCCTCTATTTTTTCCCATTTTTCCACAAACCTTCTGTATCTGTCTTCGCTTATTAATCCAACATTATAGCCTATTGGTGTAAGACGGAAATCTGCGTTATCCTGTCTTAACAAAAGACGGTATTCTGCACGGCTTGTAAGCATTCTGTAGGGCTCGTTTGTGCCCTTTGTTACCAAATCATCAATAAGAACGCCGATATATGCCTCACTTCTGTCAAGTATAATCTGCTCACGACCCAAAAGCTTCATAGCTGCATTTATACCCGCAATCAAGCCCTGTGCCGCTGCTTCCTCGTAGCCGGAGGTGCCGTTAAACTGACCTGCTCCGTACAAATTTTCAATATTCTTAAACTCAAGGGTTGCCGCAAGCTGAGTAGGGTCACAGCAATCATACTCAATGGCATAAGCACAACGCATAACAGAAGCATTTTCCAAGCCCTGTATAGAATGAAGAACATCATCCTGAATGTATTCAGGCATAGAGGAGGAGAGACCCTGAACATAATACTCACGTGTATTAAGACCCATGGGCTCCATAAAAAGCTGATGCCTTTCTTTATCTGCAAAACGCATTACCTTATCTTCAATGCTGGGACAATATCTGGGACCAACACCTTCAATTAATCCCGAAAACAAGGGGCTTTTGTCTATATTAGTTCTGAGAATTTCATGGGTTTTTTCGTTAGTGTAGGTGAGATAGCAGCAAACCTTATTTTCCAGTTTTTCAGAAGTTTCAAAGGAAAAGGGAGTTATCTCCTCATCGCCGTACTGAACTTCCATCTGTGAAAAATCAATACTTTTTTCATGAACTCTGGCAGGTGTTCCTGTTTTAAATCTCATAAGAGCTACTCCCATTTCAGAAAGGGAGGAGGAGAGACCTTCGGATGGGAACATTCCGTCAGGACCGCCCTTATAGCTTGTTTCACCAACAATAATTTTACCCTCAAGATAAGTGCCTGTGGCTATAATAACAGCCCTTGCATAATATTTTATAAGGGTATGTATGGTCATTTCAAAGCCTTCGTCACATTTTACAAGCTTTTTTACTTCAGCCTGTCTTACTGTAAGGTTTTCAGTATCCTCCAAAAGGCTTTTCATTTCAATTCTGTACATTGCACGGTCAATCTGTGCACGGAGAGAATGCACAGCAGGACCCTTACCTGTATTAAGCATTCTCGACTGAATAAGGGTTTTGTCTGCAAGATAACCCATGCTTCCTCCAAGGGCATCAATTTCACGCACAAGATGACCCTTTGCAGTACCGCCGATAGACGGATTACAGGGCATATTTCCCACAGCATCAAGATTTATCGTAAACATAACCGTCTTTAAGCCAAGCCTTGCTGCTGCCAAAGCAGCTTCGCAGCCTGCATGACCTCCGCCTATTACGGCTACATCAAATCTGTTTTCCATAAAATCACCTACTTACCTAAGCAAAAGTCTCTGAAAATCCTGTCTACAATCTCGTCATTTACACTCATTCCCTCAGCTTCGCCCAAGCTTTGGGCCGCAAGCGAAATATCTATAACTGCAAGGTCAGAGAAAAATCCTTCATTAAGGGTTTCTTTAGCTCTTTTTATAGATTCGAGAGCAATTTTTACAGCCTCACGCTGTCTTTCGTTTGCAATCATTGCACTGCTTTCAAGACCCATATCCAGGAATTCAGATATTTTGTTTTTTAACATTTCAATACCTTCACCTGTTTTTGCACTTACAGTTATAAAGCCTTCACGAGTTTCTTCGTTTTTATCACTTTTATTTAAAATGTATATGGTTTTCTTATCTTTTACAATATCGCAGATTTCCTTTTCTTCAACGGTCAAATCTCTGCCACATTCAGAAACAAAAATAACAAAATCACTTTCATCTATAAGGTTTTTAGCCTTATTTACGCCTATCTTTTCAATTTCATCGTTTGTTTCACGGATACCTGCCGTATCAAGAAAATTAATAAGAACTCCATCAATTTCACATCTTCCTTCAACAACATCACGTGTTGTGCCCGGAATATGGGTAACAATCGCTTTTTCTTCATCCAAAAGGCAGTTTAAAAGAGAGCTTTTTCCTGCGTTTGGAATACCTACAATTGCACACTTTGCACCATTTGAGATATAAATACCTCTCCTTGCACTGCTAAGCAAATTCTCAAGCTTTGTTTCATAATCACTAAGAACAGATAATAAGCTTCCGTCCTGAAAAGAGTCTATATCTTCATCGGGGAAATCAGTAGAAACCTGTATCATTGCAAGGCTTTTTATTATTTCATCTCTGAGAGAAACAATTTTTTTACTTAAAGCACCGCCAAGACGGTTTACCGCCATTTCGGCACCTTTTTTTGTTTTAGCTTCGATTATGTCATGAATGGCTTCAGCCTGCGTAAGGCTCATTTTACCGTTCATAAAGGCTCTTTTTGTAAATTCGCCCTTATCAGCAAGGGAACAGCCTGCACCTATGAGTAATTCCAATATTTTTTCTGTTACTATTACACCGCCATGACAGCTTATTTCACAAACATTTTCTCCTGTAAAAGACTTTGGTGCACGAAAAACACTCACAAGTACTTCATCAACCTTTTCATCCTTATCACAGATAAAGCCGTGAAGAATTGTGTAGCCTTCGGCACGTTCTATGTCATTTTTACTTTTAAATATTTTTTTTACAATTGAAAAAGCATCGTCGCCGGAAACCCTTATAACGCTGATTCCACCTTTACCTCGGGGGGTGGCTATTGCACAGATTGTATCCATTATTGCAAATCCTTTCTGAAAAACAAAGTGTCTCCGACACTCATTATCAATAGAACAAAAAAGAGAGAACACGAGTTCTCCCTTTTATTTGCAGGGGAAAACCCCTTTATTATTCTTCTGTAGCTATTTCTTCCTTTTTATATGAAGAATAGTTTCTTCTGTATCCGCCTCTTGCTGCTCTTGAGGAGTTTTTGGAGGATACTACAATCTTTCTGTTAGGATCTTCGCCTATGGAATATGTATTTATATAATCATAGGACTGGAGAGTAGAATGAATAATTCTTCTCTCATTGGGATTCATAGGCTCGAGAGTAATGCTTCTGCCTGTTCTGGAAACTGTTCCTGCAATCTTCTTTGCAAGATTAACAAGTGTTTCTTCTCTTTTTGCACGGTAATTTTCTGTATCGAGATTAACTCTTACATAATCATCACGGTTTTTATTGTAAACAAGAGAACAGAGATACTGGAGAGCATCGAGTGTATCGCCTCTGCGGCCAATTACAACACCCATCATATCACCTGAAATTTCAATATCAAGGTTACCTTCGTTTTCTTTAACATCAAGATTTGCCTCAATACCCATTTTTTCAAGGATATTAAGAAGATATGTTTCAATATTGCTTTCTGTATCAATTGAAGAAAGATCAAAATCAAATTCGTCAAGGAGCTTTACAATAACCTTAGCTTCGCTTGCTCCTATACCGAAAATACCCTTACTTCCTTTGTTTACAACTTCAATTTCAACTTCATCACGGGTGCAGTTAAGCTCGTTTAATGCTTTTTCAACAGCTTCATCAATAGTAGCACCTGTTTTTTCAATCATTTTATTCATTTTTTTCTCCCTCATCGATACTATTATCCTGAGCCTCAATATCGATTACTTCTCTTTTAACCTGAGGCTTTTTCTTCTTCTTTTTCAATTCAATAGGCTTCATTTTCTTTACAACAAGCTCGTTTATAAGGAACTGCTGTATCATCTGTGTTACAGTAGAAATAATCCAGTAAAGAGCACATCCTAAGGGCCATGTATATGTGATATAAGCTGTCATCAAAGGCATCATTATATACATAGACTTGCTCATTGCAGCTGCCTGCTGTGCCTGGGGGTCATTCTTCTGTTTTTCGTTCTGGTTCTTATTTGCACTTAACTGAGCTGTATAAGTGGACAGAATAGTAAACAAAAGAGCCAGAACAGGAAGAATCCACATTTTCCAGTCTCCCATATTCTGAGATAAAACTTCACCTAACTGTAAACCGAGAAAATCCAACTCAAGCTCTGTTTCATAACCCATTTTCACAAGCTCTGACAAAACATTTGAAGGCATTGAAAGTTGATTATTCAAAAATGCTGTAGCATCAGCACCAACTGTTGCTGCTGCAGTCTTAATTGAATCAACAGGTATATTCAAAAGGTATGTGTAAGGCTTGTACACAATCTGAATAAAGCCCATAAGGATAACAAGCTGTAAAAGCATAGGCATACATCCGCCTGTAGGGCTTATTTCATACTTGTCATAAACCTTTGTGAGCTCCTGCTGCATTTTTTCACGGTTATTTGCATATTTTCTCTGAATTTCATTAATCAAAGGCTGAACCTGCTGCATCCTTGCCATGCTTTTCTGACTTTTGATAGAAAAGCCTATAGTTACAAGCTTAATTAATATTGTAAAAATGATAATAGTCCAACCGTAGTTCTGTACTATAGAATAAATTGGTCTTATAAAAATGGCAAGTATATTTGCTATAGCGTCAAACATTTAATACTTCCTTTCCCAAAAGGGTCTTCATTTAACCGGGTCATATCCACCTTTACAAAAAGGGTTGCATCGTACAATTCGGCATACTGCCATGCCTGTTCCTTTAAGTGCACCGTGCTTTTGTATAGCTTCTATTGCGTATTGTGAGCATGTGGGATAAAATCTGCAACAAGGCTTTTTTAAAGGAGATATAAATTTCCTGTATATTCTTATAAAAAAAATAAGAATATTTTTCATTATATATTCCTCCGGTTATTTTAATTCAATATTCCGCACTTTTTAAAAAGGCGCTTCAGACTGCCCGAAACAGCATGAAAATCTGCTTCTGAACATTTACTCCGCGCCACAATGACAATGTCATAATTAAATTCAATTTCTTGTTCGATAAGACGGTAGCTCTCTCTTATAAGGCGTTTTATACGGTTACGTACAACTGCACCGCCTATTTTTTTACCGACTGTTATACCAAGGCGGTTGCACGGGAGCTTTGTTTTCCTGTAATAAATAACAAGAATATCACATCCTGCACTTCCGCCTTTGTAATAAAGTCTTTTAAAGTCACGATTGAG
>JAFUJG010000002.1 GCA_017468215.1 Clostridia bacterium
CCGAAGAAATACTTTCGGGCAGCATTGCAAAGGGCGACAAGGTATCAGTAAGTGCAAAGGGCGATAAATTCGTCGTAAATCAGCTTAAAAAGTAACAAACAAAGCACGGAGAAAACTCCGTGCTTTGTTTTTCTTTGTTATTTCTGCATTAATTCTACTACTTTATCAAAATTCACTCTCGACTTTTCACGAAGCTTTTCACATTGGGATAAAGGCTCGTTTGAATACGCCATCTCCAACACCTCCGTAAGGGCATCCTTGGTGACAGTTTCCACATTAACAACACCGTCAAGTCCTACGTATTGCATAAAGCCGTCAATTTTGGGGTCGTAACGGAGAGCAACAGTCTTAACGCCTTCGCTTACCGAATAAATCATACTGTGAAGCCTCATGGCAACGTTAAGCTTACTTGCACCGATAATACCTATAGCCTCACGGATAGAAAGCTGTTTATTAGGAACATAGGCATTGTTTCCCATTTTTCCGGCAATCTTTTGGGATATTTCCATATCGTGAGGATACTGCATAGGAACAAAAACAGCCTTCAAGCCCTTATCTGAACAAAACTGACCAAGTGCATCTGCAACTGTTTTTTCAAAATCGGGAGCGTTTTTCTTCCAGCTTCGCACCGAAACAGCAATATAATCCCCTGTGGGGATTTTTTCGTTTTCGAAAAGCTTATCGAGTTCTTTTTTATCTGCTCCTACAAGCAAAAGTGCAGGGTCGGCAGTTACTTCTATGCATTTTTCAACACCTGCTGCTTCCATAGCCTTTTTCGATTCGTTATCTCTGAGAGTAATAACATCTACGCAGCTGTTTATAACCTTTGCCGCCAGACGCATGTTTGATTTTTTCTTTACAGGACCAAAGCCGTTTGCAAACTGCATTACCTTTGCATTACACATTTTTGCAAGCTTTATAACAAAAAGATAATACCACAAACTTTTACTGCTGGTTTCGTCCTGTAAAAGCGAGCCGCCGCCCGACAAAAGCACCCGTGTGCTTTTCATAACCTTTATAAGCTTTAATATATTGACCCTGCCTACCGCATCAACACGGTAAATTTTCCGTGTTTCTTCGGGGCGATGGCTCAATACTGCTATGCGTGCATCTTTTTTAATTTTCTTTATGTTTTCCACAATTGCCAGAAGCAGTGCATCATCGCCGTTATTATGAAAACCGTAATAGCCGGATATAACCGCATCGTAGCGTTTTTTATCGTGATAGTCACAGACAATGCTTTCGTATATTTGTATATGCGTAGCGGCAAAATTGTCATTGGTAAAAAGGGTTGTTGCTCGTTTTTGTATGTTTTCGCCAAGCTGTACTCTGGCAGCCTTATCATCAATAAGAGCAATAAGCTTTTCGCACATTGCTTTGTAGTCTCCGCTTTCAAAAAGTGAGCCGGTCTCACCTTCTACCACAAGAGACGGAATACCGCCCACTCTGGAGGCAACCATAGGCTTGCCCATTGCCGCACCTTCAAGCATTGAATATGGAAAGCTTTCACACAGCGATGTAAGGCAGTTTATATCCAGCAGGTTTAAAAAGCCGTAAATATCCTTTTCAAATCCAAGAAAACGTATTTTTTCCGGAGCAGAGGTTTCGTTTGCGAGGGCCATAAGGTTTTCTCTTTCAACCCCATCGCCTGCAATCAAAAACTCAACATTGCTTTTTTGTTTAAGTACTTCACCTGCCGCTTTTATAAACACGTCTACACCCTTTACAAGGTCAAAACGTGCGGCAATGCCTATATAAACCTTATTTTCATCGTATTCAAAGCCGTGCTTTTTTGCATAGACTTCCTTTGTTGTGGGGTTTTTAGGCACGTGAGAAAAGTCCATTCCGTTATATACGGTATGAATACGGTTAGGTGCAAAGCCTCTTTCAATAAGCATGTCCTTAAAGTTATCGCTCACCGCAATGTAATAGGGTATTTTCTTAAGGGACATTTTATTAAGATTTGTAAACACCAGCTTTTTTACAAGCTGGTCAAAATCCAAAAGATAATCGCTGTGAACAGTTGTCACGGTAGGAATATTAATTTTTCTCATTACGAAGCCCGCCACAAAATTCGCCCTTGCTCCGTGTACATGAAAAACATCAAAGCCTTCGTTGTTTATCATGTTAGCAATGTCATCAACAACCGACAGGTCAAAGCGGTTTTTTTGTTTAAAAAGTACGCTGTCAACATTTTTTTCGAGTATTTCCTTGTAAAAAACACCCTCCATAAGACAGCCCACTCTCACCTGAGCAAGCCCTGTAAGCTTGTCAAGAAGTGAAAACAAATGTGTTTTCGCTCCTCCACTGTCACCGCCGGATATAAGATGAAGCACCTTCATAGTATCAAACCTCTCCAAAACCTGCAGGGCGACCTGTGGCCGCCCGCTTAACAAGTTTTATTCGCTTTTCTTTGCAATCCTTGCAGTTGCCAGCAAAACACCGGGAATAATCCAGAAAGCAAACATAACTCTCGGATAAAACCAGATATACTCTGCACAGCATACAAAGGCAATACCGCCTAATGCGCTTATTCCTGCAATTGCATAGCTTTTAAGCTCTTTGCTCATTATTCTCATTCTGCCTGCAGCCCTCTTTATTACGCCAAAAACAAAGGTAAAAAATCCAACTGCACCCAATATACCCAATTCAAGGATAATCTCCATATAAAGCATATGGCTGTGAGGTGCTGTTATGGCAACAGGTGACGAATATCCCGGATATACCATTCGGAACGATGCCGGACCAAGACCAACGCCTGTAAGTCCGTAATCCTTAATCATGTTAAGACAGCTCTCCCATATATAAATACGGTACGAGTTGGATGAGTCTTCCATTGAACCTATTGTGAAAATTCGGTTCATGATTGACTGGGGCAAAAACGGTATCGCCAGAATAACCAAAAATGCCATAGGAATTATAAGCCGCTTGTCGTACAAGCAAACAAAAATCACGGCACAAAGTGCAAAGCCTACCCAGCAGGAGCGTGAGTATGTCATTGCAAGAGCCACCAATACCGCCATAAAGCCTAAAAGAACACAAAGCTTTGTGCTGTTTTTCTTTACGGAGAAAAACAGCGGCACAAAAAACGGTAAAAACAACACCAAAAGCTCAGCAAAGTTGTTGGGGTTTGCAAAGGTAGAATACACTCTGCCGGGCATGCCTTCGTTGGCAGTTACATCTACAAATTCCAGGTCTACCTCAACACCTCTTATACCTTGTACAACACCAAAAAGTGCAGTGATGGTCACACAAGCAAGCACAATAGTTAAAAAGCGTACAAGCTTTTCCTTGGTGTCGACCGCTGCATACACACCGTAGCAAAGAATAATGCTTGCCAGCATAAACAGTGCAATTCGCACTGCATCGGAAAATGCAAGTGCAGTAATAGTACTTACAACAATTGCAACGGCAAAAATACAAATACCTATTCCCACACCAAAAACTTTCCTGCCTTTAAGCTTTCCCGAAGCAATATTCCATACAATCCATACCGCAAAAAACATTGCCGCCAGAAAAGCGTAAAGATTGTTCCACAAGCTGTGAGGAACAATAAACATCATACCCACAAAAAGAGCCAGAAAAACATCAACCGACAAAAGACCCTTTTTGTTAACAAAATCAAACACCCAGAGAGACAGGGAGTTTGCAAATATTTTTCTTGTAAAAAATTGCAGGCCTCTTATAACCTTTAAGATAAACTGCCATATTTTTTCCACCATACGGTAAAATGCAGAGCTTTGGTAATATTCGGAGGTAAAAACCTCCTTGCCAAGCCAGGCATACACTCCGCTTTCAACCGCTTTTCGGCTCAGAAATTGTGAAAAACCCAGCAGTTTTCTTATAATAAAGCTTTCCTTTACACAGTTTATTATAAAAGCAAATGCCACAGTTAAAAGATGCCATGTCAGGGAACGTGAAAGCATAACATCACTCCTTTATTCGCATCCTTTAATCAGTCAATTCTCTTAATGCCGGACACTCTGCCGAAAATCTTTGCACTGCCAACTCTTATTGTGATTGAATGACCCACGCCGTACTTGGAGGAGCCTGCAATCATACCGAAATCATACTCGGAGCCTTCAACCTCTGTTGTAAGAGCAACACAGTTATAATAAGGCTTGGGAACGCATAAAACTTCGCCCTCGTTAGTTGTTGTATATGTTCTGGAATCAGAAAGTTCTACTGCAGTTACAACACCAAGGTCTGTATCCTTCTGCTCGTCAAGTACCTTGTCGCCTTCTTTAATAATGCTTGCTGCAAAGGAGGGTACTTCTTCACAAAGATATGTCACTTCATATTTTATGCTCTCGCCGCCGCCAAAACCGCCGCCAAGAACAAAATAGCCCACAAAAGCAACAGCGGCAAGTATAACCAAAATTACAATTGCGTCAATAAAATTAAATCTGAATTTCTTCTTTTCCATATTTACCAAACCTTTCCGTGCACTGCACCTTAAAAATATTTTGTATATGTTTCTTCCAATAAAACATCTAAATTAAACTTTTCGCAAGCGGTTTTTCTAGCATTGACAGAGAACTCGTCATATTTTTCCTTATCCTCCATCATGGTTTTTATAGCATTTGCCATAGCCTTTGTGTCGCCGTAATCAACGAGTATGCCGCAATTTGTTTTGTCGTTGATAATATCTGCATTACCGCCTACACGTGTTGCCACAACAGGCAACGACTTGTCAAGAGCCTCCAATATTGCAAAGGAAAGTGCCTCGTAGCACTTTGCACTGTTTACGTACAAATCGCTTGCAGACAAAATCTGTGCCGCATCATTTCTGAAGCCCATTTGCTTTATTTCGTTTTCAAGGCCGCAGGAGACAATCCTCTTTTTAATATCGTCAAAAAGCTCACCATCACCTAAGAACAGTACAACAAACTTTTTGTCTGTTATTTTTTTAAGCTCGTTAATACTGTCCGTAAAGAAGTCGAGCCCCTTTGCCATATGGTATCTTGACAGGGTTGTAATAACGAAGGTGTCTTTATCAATGCCAAGCTCCTCACGCTTTTCAAGGTTCTTTGGTAATTTCTCTGAGGGCACAATGCCGTTGAACACCACATCAATCTTATTCTCGGGCACACCGTTACCTATAAGCAGCTCCTTCCCGTTATTACAAACAGAAATAATCCTGTGATTGTTCTTTGTCATTATTTTATTTGTTATCTTCCATAAGAAAGATGTCTTAAGGGTAAGATGACAGGTATACACAACCCTTGTTCCCGAGTAATAACGCCTTGACAAAAGTGCGATGTAGTTTTCTCTGGGGTATTGGGTATGAATAACGTCAATATTGTTGTCACGGCAAATCTGCGCAATACGCTTTGCCGCTTTAAAGTCAAAGGGGTTTTTCATTTCTACCACAAAGGATTCAATCCCCATCTGGCTCATCTGCTCGCTCAGAAGTCCCGGCTCCGAGTAAGCAAAATAACACTTGGTGTTCTTTTCCTTATAGGTTTTAACAAGGTTGTACACGTATTTTTCCGTGCCTGCCTTGCCCGCATGATTTATAAGGTACAAAACCTTTAATTTAGGCAAATCACTTCTCTCCTCACGCATTTTAATAACCTTTGCAGGCACACCGCCCACAACGGCAAAATCAGGAACGTCACGTGTGACTACCGCACCGGCTCCGATAATGGTACCGTTACCGATTGTTACGCCCGGCAATATAACAGCATTTGCTCCAATCCACACATCATTGCCTATGGTAACCTTTTCTTTAGGTGCAGTCTGCAGCCTCATAGGCTTATAAATATTCTCCGTTTCGTGATTTTGGGTAAAAATGCTTACATTAGGGCCCATCATAACATCATCGCCTATGATGAGCGGTCCCGAGATACGTGCGTTCTGTCCGATTGCACTGTTATTTCCTATTTCGATTTCACGGCCGCCTCCGAAAAAAGCACCGTGCTCGATGTTAACATTTTTTCCGCAGGACTTAAACATTTTTTTTGCACAAAGCCGCCTCAGCTTGCCGCTTCCCATGCTATAGGGTGAAAAGCTCCCCGGCAGATGCCTTGCAAAAAAGTAATAAGTCATATAGCTTATTGCATATCCTATTTTACTCATTTTAATCCCCTTTTCAGGATTTTTTCCAAAAATTCGGTAACAGGCTTAATTTTGAGTATAAAAGCCATTGCTACATACACGCAAACACCTGCTCCAACAGGTACAAACAGCCTTATTGCACGCATTACAAAATCTGCTTTGGCAGGTATAACAAAGTTAAGCCCTTCAACACACAGAAGCATAACAAAAGCTGCCAACACACTTTTCAACACGGCTGTTCCAAGTCCCTTTGCAAAGGGACCAACCTTTTTCCGTATTGCAACCAAAAGTACACCCATGCCGAAAAGGCAAGCTATGGAGTACGCCAGAGGTATGCCATATACTCCTACAGCATCAATTTGCACCAGCACAAGACTGAGCACAATATTTACAACCATTATCACAACGCCGTTAACGGCACTGACCTTTGTGTTACCTAACGAATAAAGTGCACGGTCGAGGATTTCCTTAAAGCCTATACCAAGCAAGCCTATTGCATATGCACACACAAGCCAGCCGCCCTTTGTTATATCATCCGGAGTAATCTTGCCCCATGCAGATATAAGATTGAGAAGCGTTTCTCTTACGCTTATAAAGCCAAAGCTCATGGGAATTAAAAGCACGCTTACACTCATAAGTATCCCTGACAGCATGCTCTTGTATTCGGTCATATCGCCTTTGGAGGCGCTTTCTGTAAGACGGGGATATATAACCGCCGTTACCGAATATACAAACGCCAACACAAGCTGCACGGTTATATTCTGCATGAATACAAAGAGCGTTACCATGGTTTCGTCTATGCTTGCAACCATGGTGTTGTTGTACAGCATATTAATCTGATACGCACCTACGCCCAAAAGCACAGGCACGGTCATTTTTCCCGCCTTTATAATATCGGGATGGTTAAACTTGAGCTTTGGAGTGTATCTGTATCCTTCACTTACAAGGGGCGGAATAAGTATAATCGCCTGCAGGGAAAGACCTATGACAGTTGCCACCAAAAGCCCCTTTACTCCCCATACGTCACCAAAAAATATGGTGTAAAAAATCACAACCAGGCTGGAGGGAACACTTACAAATGCAGGAAGCTTATACCTTCCTACCGCCTGAAGCATGCCCTGAAAAATATAATTAAGGGCATAAAAGAACATGACCGGCATAACCGTCACAAGTGCCATAACTGCAAAATTATATGTTTCTGGCGAGGCGGCATAGCCTGTAAAGCGTGGCAGAACAAAGGACAAGCCACAGCCCAGTACAACAAGCACGCTTGTCAATAAAAGCGAAATGCTTATTATGTTATCTGCAAAGCTTTTTGCCTCTTTATGCTCACCGATTGCCCTGTGCCCTACATATATAGGTATAACAACAGTCGAAAGTGCTGTACCTATGCTTGTAAAAATAATGTTGGGCACATTTATCGCATAGGAGTAAATATTCAAATATAAATCGTTTGCCCCGTAATGTGACATGTACACCTGATTACTTACAAGGCTCAAAAGCCTGGAAAGCACCATGATAACTGCCACGGACGATACAGCCCCGAGGATGTTTTTCTTTTCTTTCACTTATTACGCCTCAAGCTTTCCAAACAACATTTTCCTTTACAACCTTTGCAGGGTTGCCTGCCACAAGACACTTTGCAGGTACATCACGTGTTACAATGCTGCCTGCTGCAACAACGGCTCCCTCGCCGATTGTAACCCCCTTTAAGATGATGCTTCTGCAGCCAATCCATACGTTGTCCTCTATAACAACAGGCTTTACAACCTCAACCTCGCTTTCAAAGGCGTGATAGTCACGGTCAAGTATGTTGCAGTCCCATGCAATGTTTACCCCATTGCCGATTTTAACGCTTTCGCCTGCGTGGATTTCCGTTCTGTCGCCGATATATGAATTATTGCCGATTTCTATATTACCGCCATATGCAGAAAGCTTTACATATCTGTGCAGAAAAACTCTGTCTCCCAGGGTAACGGTGCCGTTATTTTTCATAACACGTACACCCTTCTCCATCCTGAGAAGCTTTCCCGCTTTTTTAAACTTCCATTTATTAAGAATACCTCTTAACACAGCAGTTCCGTTAGAGAGCACGCTCTTTATATTCATAATTACGCCTCCTAAAGCCTATGTGTATATTCAAACAAGTCATAATAATCCTATTTTAGTAATTATATCATATCGTGTTTTTTTAGTCAACAAGGCTTTTCTTTTCACCTCTGCTATGATATAATTACAAATATGAAAGGACTGATTCAATGAAAAAGCTTATTTCCGCCTTATTGGCAGGTATAATTATATCAACAACTGCACAGGCAGCAATATATGAAAGCGATACCACCCGAACAATAACCGAAGGTATTACACACCAAAGGGTTGATACCTTTACCCAATCGGGCTGGAGACGTGCAAACATAGTTCGCATTGACCTTACAAACGAAAACCTTGAGCTTAAGGTTTTAACCTCACCTAACGGTACATCGTCTGTTTCAACTGTAAAAACAATGGCAGAGGCAAACGACACAAAGGTTGCAATCAATGCCGACTTTTTCAACGTGCAATCG
>JAFUJG010000276.1 GCA_017468215.1 Clostridia bacterium
ACTCGGAAACGGCGATGTGCCCATTATACCATTGAAATCCTTCGGATTTATGGTATAATTAATCGGGTATATAAAAAACATTTACGAGGTGGAAATATGAAAAATTTAATGTCTAAAAAAATGATAATTGCAATTGTTGCAGTTGTTCTGGTTGTAGTTGCCATCGTGACCATGTGCTCTGCCAACAAAAAAACTATGATTCCTGCTGACAGTGTAATTGCAGGTGCAGAGGGTTATTTTTACTACAACGACACCAAAAACAACGTGGTTCGTAAAACCATTTTCACAGGTGAGGCTGTAGTTATTGCAGAAAACGCAACATTTCTTGACGCATATATGGACCAGGTGGTCATCAAAAAGGATAATCTTATAACTATTGTAACCAGCGAAGGTGAGAACACAGACTTTAGCTTCTATGGAGAATTAGCAGATGTTCAGCTGACATACGATTACATTTATTATAAAGAGGCTGATACAGGACATATTTCACGTATAGTAAGGGAAACAGGTGATAAAGAAAGCGTAATAGCAATGGCTGTTACTAAGTACATTCTCCACGAAAACAGGATTTTATTTACAACAGACGGAAAGATGCTGTTTGTGTATGACCTTGAAACTAAGCTCCCTATGGGATATTTTGGCGACAAGGCTATTGTTGATTTTGATGCTGATGAGGATTATGTTGTTTACTGCGATGCAGCACAGGGCTATAAGGTGTTTAAAATAAATCTTGAAACAGGCAAAGAGAATATTTTTGAGGGTGTAAAATCCAAAACGATAGAATACAAAAACGGCAGATTGTTCTATCTGGATAATGCAGGCACACAGAAGGCTGCCTATAAGCTCCTGGTAAATACAGACGATGTACATTAAGGACTGATAAAAATGAAAAGATTTATGCTGAACGTTCCGTGCCCCTTGGGGACGGAGTCAATAACAGCTCACCAGATAAATATGCTTGGATATGAAACAAGCTGTGTGGACGGTTGTGTCAACTTTGAAGGTGACGAGGAGGCTGTGGCTCTTTGTAACATCAATATCCGCAGCGGTGAGAGAGTGCTCATAAAAATGGGCGAATTTAAAGCTCTTTCCTTTACTGAGTTGTTTGACAACGTTAAAAAGCTCCCCTGGGAGGACTTTATCGGGAAAAACGATACTTTTCCTGTTAAGGGCTATTCCTTAAAATCAAAGCTTTTCAGCGTGCCCGACTGCCAGAGCATTATAAAAAAAGCGGTAGTACAAAGACTTAGTGAAAAGTATAATATATCCTGGTTTGAAGAAACAGGTCCCATGTACAGAATACAGTTTTCTATTATGAAGGATGTTGTGTCGATATATATTGACACAACGGGTGCTCCGCTTTACAAGCGTGGCTACCGTGCGGAGGGGGTTCTTGCTCCTTTGCGTGAAACCCTTGCTTTTGCCATGATTGACATCAGCCGTTGGAGGGGAGACAGACCCTTTATTGACCCCTTCTGCGGAAGCGGAACTATTCCCATCGAGGCGGCGATGTACGCACTTAACATTGCACCGGGTAAAAACAGGCACTTTGAGTGCGAAAAGTGGGCAATGTTTAATAATAGCACCTTTAAGGATGCAAGGGAAGAAGCCTGCGACAACGAGAAGCGAGGCGAAAAGGTTGAGATATACGGCTCTGATATTGACTCGGATGCGGTAGGCCTTTCCATACAAAATGCAAAAAAAGCGGGCGTAGGCGATAGTATCAGATTTTTCCGTTCAGATGTGAAGGACGTGAGAGCCTTTGCTGATAAAGGCATTGTTATGTGCAATCCACCCTATGGTGAACGCCTTATGGATAAAAAAAGCGTTGAGAGGCTTTATGCCGCAATGGGCAGAAAATTTGCCGAGTATAAAAACGCATCAAAGCTTATTCTTACATCCTACGAGGATTTTGAAAAGTTTTTTGGCGAAAACGCCGACAAAAAACGTAAGCTGTATAACGGTATGTTAAAATGCAATCTGTATATGTATTTTCCGAAAAGGTAAGGATAATTTACAGATTATTCATCAATAGGAAAACACGCTTCGTTGACAATAGCAGTAAAAAACTGTATAATCAATAAAGGGAGGTGCGTTATGAAAAAGAAGTTATTAATAGGACTGGGCGCATTTTACACGTTGCTTATAGCGGCAGTTGTAGCCGTTGTAATATATTTTTGGTCGTACATAGGTGCTGTAGATTGGTCCTTGGTGAACATGGGCAATATCAGGGCTTTGTATCAGGGGCTTACTGAGTCGCCTGAGGTTACACAGGAAAAGAAAAAAGCTATGGACAGCAAAAGGTCGGAGGAAATCAGGAACTATGTAAGCGTTGACCTGAGAGAATACACCGACGAAGAAAAACGCCAGATTGAAAGCGGCGAAAAAACCGAGACAGAAATTTTGGCGCAGATTATTACCGAAACTGTAGAAAAGGAAGAATCTGAAAAGCCCGATACTGATACAGAAATTGTTGACAAGCCTGTGCAGAATACAGATACCGAAAACAAAGAAAACACCCCCACAAACAAGGAAAGTGCTGACAAAATTGTTGCAAGACACGTTTCAGCGCTGTACTCCATACAGGGTGAGTTCGAAGGCAGAGTAGCATCCTTGGTATCAAGTGCGAAAAACTGGGTTGCCGCATATAAAAAGGCAAACCCCGGCATAACCTGGCGTGATGCAAAGGTTGCAGGCGTTCAGCATTTTTCGGCAACGGCATCAAGCATAGAAAGCGAATGCTACGCAAGGGTTGATGCCCAGATAGCACAGCTTGAAGCAGACCTTGTGGCAATAGGTGCGGACACCTCTATCGTAGCTACCATAAAGGCTACAGCCTATAGCGAGATGGAATCAAGAAAGGCACAGTTTGGTCAGGAAGGTTATTCGAAGGTTAATAAATAACAAAAAAACCACCTGCATGTAATTGTAGGTGGTTTTTGCTTTAATTAACAGGAGTGATACCGTCCTCCCAAACGAAGATTTCAACCCTTTCGGTATCGGATATGTTTAGTGTGAAATGTAAGCCGTCAAGAGAGACAGTGCCGTAAAAGGTCTGCACATTTTCTACAATGCCCTCGTCGGTATAGCTTGCTATGAAAATGCGTGCATCGCCCTTTGTTGAGGGTGAAAAATTATCCCAGGAAAAAATGCGGATGTTTTTGCCCTCATCTGTAGTAAAACCGAAAACACCATTGCGGATTATTACACCACGACATTTGTAGGTATCTAACGAAACAAGTGCCAAGTCCTCATATTGTGCAACCCTTACACAGCGGTTGTAGTTGGCATTATCAGACATTGGGATGATGATTTCATCACGCACATCACCATACTGCACTGCAACCGTCCAGTTACCCTTGGGCCACAGGCGGGATGTGGTGTCTGTTTTGATAACATGCCCCTGCCTGAGTTCTTGTGCAGTAATGGTTGCAATATACTTAGCATAACCAAAATACCCTTGTTCATCATTGGGGTAAAAAAGACCAAGTGTTACCTGAGAAAAATCAGTATTGCCGTATATGACTAAATCCTCGCCTAAAACGTGGGTGGAAAATGGGTAGGGCGAGAGGATAATATAGCTATCCCTTGCAAAAACATTAGTGGTGATAGCCATAGAAAATATAATAAGAAAACAGATAAGCTTTTTCATTTTTAAATACCTAACAGGAGTGTTGCCACACGGAAATAAACAATAAGTGACAGCACGTCAACGATAGATGTGATAAAGGGACTTGCCATAACGGCAGGGTCGAGCTTTACAGCCTGTGCAAGCATGGGAAGTATTGCACCAACGACCTTGGCAACGAGAACTGTTATAAACATGGATATGCACACAACAGCGTCAACCAGAACAGTTATCTCGCTATTACCAAGAAGCATGCGGTCAACAAGCCATATTTTTGCAAAGCAGGCAAGAGCAAGAACACTTCCGCAAAGAATTGCGGTGCGAACCTCTTTCCATATTACTCGAAAAATATCGGACAGCTTAAGCTCCTCAAGGCTTAAAGCACGGATTATAGTAACCGAAGACTGGGACCCCGAGTTACCGCCTGTACCCATCAGCATGGTAATAAATGCAATAAGCACAGCCTGTGATGCAAGGGACGATTCGAACCCTGTTATAATCATGCCTGTAAAGGTTGCCGTAATCATAAGAAGCAAAAGCCATGGAATACGTGACAAGAACAAGCCAAAGGTACCCATTTTAAGATAAGGCTTTTCGGTGGGGGTAATAGCCGCCATCTTTTCGATATCTTCTGTGGCTTCTTCCTGCAAAACGTCGATAGCATCGTCGATGGTTACAATACCCACAAGACGGTTTTCGTCGTCCACAACAGGAAGTGCAACGAAGTCATACTTCTGGAGTGCTGTAGCAACGCTTTCTTTATCGTCGGTGGTTTTAGCCACGATAACGTTTGTCTCCATAATATCCTCGATGATTTTGTCGGGAGAGGAGGTAAGGAGCATCCTTGCTGTTACAATACCGGTAACGATACGGTTATTGTCTGTTACGTAGCAGGTATAGATAGTTTCCTTTTCAACGCCGCTTCGCCTTATAACCGCCAAGGCATCAGATACAGTCAGCGAGGAGTTCAAACGCACATATTCGGTAGTCATAATGCTGCCTGCCGAATCCTCGGGATACTGGAGCAGCTCGTTTATAACATGTCTTGTTTCTTTATCGGTGTTTTTGAGGATACGCTTTACAACACCTGCGGGCATTTCTTCAAGGATGTCAACGGTATCGTCCACGTAAAGCTCGTTGAAGACCTCTCTTAACTCTGCATCGGAGAAGGTGTGAATAAGGTCCTCCTGCATGTCGGTATCAATTTCAACAAAGGTTTCGGCTGCTAAATCCTTGGGAAGAAGGCGAAAGAAAATGGCAATCCTTTCCTCGGGCAGCTCCGACATAACGAGAGCGATATCGGCAGGATTCATTTCAGAAATTATGCTTTTAAGCTCGGAAAATTTACGCTCGGTTAATAAATCGACTATTGTATCGGTTATGAGTTCTTCGATTTCTGTTTCGATATGCATAATTTATCCCACCTTTCTTAGTTTAATTTCCCTCACCTTAATTATCTTATTTTATCATATTTTTCCCTTATTGTCAAAGAAAATAAATGTGTTGAAAAGTTTGGTGTTTAATGGTATGATATAATTTAGATAATTGTGTGAAGGAGTGCTTTAAATGAACGGAGAAAAAACAAAAAAGCTTACCGACTTTGTAAAGATAATTATTGCAGAATGTATAGTGCTTGCACTTTGTTTTATAGCAGCAAGGATATGGGTTTTTCCATATCTTGCACAGGGCGGGATGAAGCACGTTATTGTGGCAACGCACGCTTTTATGATAGGTCTTACATGTACAATATTTGCAATTCTTGCGGTTTTACTCCGTCGTAAGTGGAAAAGCCATAAAAAATATATTCTTATACCTGTAATTTTTACTGTTTTCGGGTATTTGCTTTTAATGGCGGCAAATGACATCAACTTTTAAATTTACCGGAAGTGGAGAATAGCTATGATATATCTTGACAACAGTGCAACCACACAGATTGCTCCCGAGGTTATCGAAACAATGCGAGAGTGTATGGAAAACAGTTGGGGTAACCCATCCAGCACTCACGCTGTGGGCAGAGCAGCGGCAAAACTAATAAAGGATGCACGTAAAACCGTTGCCGATTATCTTAAATGCCTGCCGGAGGAGATTTATTTTACATCAGGCGGCACAGAAAGCGACAATATTGCAGTACTTGGTGCGGCGAACATAAAAAAGGGCAAAAAGATTGTAACCACCATGGTTGAGCACGATGCAGTTGTAAAGGTGATGACACACCTTGAAAACAGCGGCTTTGAAATTGTGCGTATTGCACCCGAGGCAGACGGCAGCATTGACCCCCACAAGGTGATAGAGGCTGTTGACGATAAAACCTGTCTTGTGTCGGTAATGCATGTAAACAACGAAACAGGTGCAATTTTTGACATTGAATGCATTGCAAATGGTGCAAAAATGAAAAACCCACGTGTGCTTGTGCACACAGATGCGGTGCAGTCCTTCGGTCATATCGAGACAAATCCCTATAAAATGGGTGTTGACATGATGAGTATAAGCAGCCATAAAATCCACGGACCTAAGGGTGTTGGCGTGCTTTTTATAAAAAAGGGTATAAACGACCTTAAAAAGAGCGTTTTTGGCGGCGGCCAGGAAAAGGATATACGCCCCGGCACGGAAAACACCTTCGGCATTGCAGGCTTTGCAAAGGCGGTTGAGCTTATTGACCAAAATGAAAACGAAAGGATAAAGAGCCTGCGTGACAAAATGAAAACCGAGCTTTTAGCTTTGGGCAGGGTGCATTATAACGGATGTGAAAACGCATCGGATTATATTTTAAATCTATCCTTTGAAGGTGTACGAAGCGAGGTTATGCTCAATGCTCTTGACAGCAAGGGCATATGTGTATCAAGTGCATCTGCATGTGCAGGCGGTAAGCACAAAAGCTATGTTTTAGCGGCGATGAAGGCAAAATTTGCCGATAATGCAATACGCTTCAGCTTTTCCAGATACACAACCGAAAACGAAGTTGACGCAACCATAGCAGCTGTAAAAGAGGTTATAAAATTATTCAGACGATAAATGCGAGAGGTATATATTATGCGAGAAATATTATTGGTAAAATATGGTGAAATTATCTTAAAGGGTTTAAACCGTAATAAGTTCGAGGACATGTTAATAGGCAATATCCGCCGTGCTGCAGGTGACGAATGGATAGCAAGCGTTAAAAAGAGCCAGGCTATCATTTACATTACCCCCTGCGAGGGCAGAGACATTGATGCTTTGGCAACACGCATTTCCAAGGTTTTCGGTATTGCGTCCATTACAAGAGCAGGCGTTTTTGAAAAGGACATGGATACAATACTGGAAAAGGGCAGCGAATACCTTGCACCCTTTATGGCAAATGTTAAAACCTTTAAGGTTGAAGCAAAGCGAAGCGACAAAAAGTTCCCTTATAATTCACCCGAAATCTCACGACTTATGGGCGGTGCAATTTTGTCAAAGTGCCACTATCTTAAGGTTAACGTAAACGAGCCCGATGCATTGGTAAGGGTTGAAATTCGTGATAACGAGGCTTATGTTTTCTCCGACAGTGCTGTTATCAAGGGTCAGGGCGGTATGCCTGTGAGAAGTAACGGCAGAGCCACACTTTTAATCTCCGGCGGTATCGATTCGCCCGTGGCAGGTTACATGATGGCAAAGCGTGGCGTTGAGCTGGAAGCGGTGCACTTTACATCGCCTCCGTACACAAGTGAGCTGGCAAAGGAAAAGGTTGTAAATTTGGCAAAGATTATTGCTCAGTACACAGGCGGCTTTACAATGTATGTTGTGCCCTTTACCGAGCAACAGCTGGCAATCCGTGACAACTGCCCCGAGGAGCATCTTACAATTATCATGCGCAGAATGATGATGAAGGTTACCGAAAAAATAGCAAAGCGTAACAAGAGCATGGCTCTTATTACAGGCGAAAGCCTCGGGCAGGTTGCAAGCCAGACCATTGAGGCACTTTCTGTTACAAATGCTTCTACCGAAATGAACGTTTTAAGACCTCTTATCGGTATGGATAAGGAAGAAATTATACAGATTGCACGCCGCATCGGCACCTTTGAAACATCTATCCTTCCTTATGAGGATTGCTGTACTGTATTTGTGCCCAAGCATCCCACAACAAGACCCAAAATAGAAAACATATTAAAGAGCGAAAGTAAACTTGATATGGATTACTGGGTAGAGAAGGCACTTAATGATACAGAATGGATAAGAATAGAGGCAGAGTAAGGGCCCTCAGTTTAATTCGATTAGGTAACTGCAACATTTTTATAAGGTACGGGGACAGGGCTGCTTTTGCATATCGGGAGACGATTTGCAAAAGGAAGCTTGCGAGCTTCTGTCACCCACTGTCCCACGTTGTGGGCTGAACTTAATTTGGGAGAAAGGGTTTGATTATTTATGCTTACAGCAGAGATTATTTGCGTTGGTACCGAGCTTTTAATGGGGCAGGTTTTAAATACAAACGAGCAGTTTATAGCATCCCGGCTTACTATGGCAGGTATAGCACTTAACTATTCCTCTGTTGTAGGCGATAATCCCCAAAGGCTTAAGGACACTCTTTTGCGGGCAAAGGACCGCAGTGATATTATAATAATGACAGGCGGATTAGGCCCCACAGATGACGATTTAACAAAGGAAACCGTTGCTCAGGTGTTTAACAAAAAGCTGGTGTTTCATCCCGAATGTATGGAAAAGATGGCTCTATACCTTAAGGATGCCGGCAGAAACATGACAAAAAACAACGAAAAGCAGGCATATCTGCCCGAGGAGTGTATTGTTATTGAAAATGACAACGGCACAGCTCCCGGGTGTATCATTGAGGAGGGCGGCAAGGCGGCGATTATGCTTCCCGGTCCTCCCAGAGAGATGATGCCCATGTTTAACGTGACGGTTTTCCCTTATCTTAAGGAAAAATCGGGCGTTGTGCTGTACAGCCGTGTTTTAAGGCTTTTTGGTATAGGCGAAAGCAGAGCTGCCGCTATGTGTGACGATTTGATAAAAAACCAGAGCAATCCCACCATTGCGCCCTATGCAAAGGAAGGTGAGGTTACCTTCCGTATAACAGCCTCGGCAGAATGTGAAGAAGAAGCAAAGCTTCTGGTAGATGAAAAGTGCTCTAAGATGTACGAAATCCTTGGGGAATATATCTACGGCGAGGGTGATGAAAACTCTCTTGCAAATGTAGTTGTGCAGGCACTAAGGGAGAAAAACCTCACCGTTGCAACCTGTGAAAGCTGTACAGGCGGCCTTATAGGCAAAATGATAACAAATGTATCGGGCTCCAGCGAGGTTTACGGCTTCGGCTTTGTAACCTATGCAAACGAGGCGAAAATGCAGCTTGTGGGCGTAAAGGGTGAAACCCTCAAAAAGTACGGTGCCGTAAGCGAGGAAACTGCACGTGAAATGGCTCGGGGCGCACGTTTGGTTTCCGGAAGCGACATTGGAGTTTCTGTAACAGGCATTGCAGGCCCCGGAGGCGGCAGCAAGGAAAAGCCTGTGGGTTTGGTATATATCGGCGTGAGCGACAAGCATGGATGCGATGTTTTCAGATTTGTGCAGCACGGCGACAGAGAAAGAGTGAGAAATAAAAGTGCACTTTGTGCCCTTGACATAATAAGGAGAAGAATACAAAATGGATAAAATAGCATCTTTTACAGTTGACCATGATTTGCTCACAGAGGGAATGTACATATCACGTATTGACGGTGATATAACAACCTTTGATTTGAGATGCCGAAAACCCAACATGGGTGACTATATGGATAATGTGACAATGCATTCAGTAGAGCATATGTTTGCAACACTTGTAAGAAACAGTGCCATTGGCGATAAGGTTATATACTTTGGCCCCATGGGCTGCAGAACAGGCTTTTATCTTTTAACAAGCTCTGTTGCACCCGATGCTGTTTTTGAAGAAACAAAAAAGGTTTTAAGAGGCATCCTTAACGAGGATAAAATGTACGGTCAGTCAAGACGTGAATGCGGAAACTACCTTGAACTTGACTTGGAGAAGGCAAAGACTGAGTGCAGAAGATACCTTGACATATTGGAATCAAAGGGCGAAAAGAACGATTTTACCTACAAAGGAGAAAAAATATGATAGGCATTATTTGTGCAATGCAGATTGAGATTGATAAAATTAACGAGGCTATAGAAAACAAGCGTACCGAGACTGTAAGCGGTATCGTTTTTACAAGCGGAACCCTTCACGGCAAGGAGGTTGTAACAGCGGTCTCGGGTGTAGGTAAGGTTTTTGCCGCAATATGCACCGAGGCCATGATTCTCCGATACAACCCTGATGCTATTATAAACACAGGCGTTGCAGGCACACTTACCCACAAGCTTGGTATATGTGATGTTGCCGTATCCGCACAGGTTGTACAGCACGACATGGACACATCTCCCTTGGGTGACCCTGTGGGCCTTTTGTCGGGAATTAATATTGTAAAAATTCCTGCTGACGAAAAAATTGCCAAAGAGATGGCAGCATGCGTTGAAAAAATTGGATTAAAGAGCCTTATAGGTACTATTGCCTCGGGTGACCAGTTTATAAACAGTGCAGAAAAGAAAAGCTTTATTGCAAAAGAATTCGACGCTATTGCCTGCGAAATGGAGGGTGGCAGTGTAGGTCATGTGTGCTACGTTAACCACACTCCCTTTGCTGTTATCCGTGCCATAAGTGACGGAGCAGGCGACGACAGCCATATGGATTATCCCACCTTTGCAAGCATTGCGGCCCAAAAGAGTGCAGAGGCGGTAAAACTGTTTGTTAAGGAGTGTTGTTAACATGAATAACTACAGACGAATCAAAGCGGCAAAAGGCGAGGAGAAATGCGACCTTGTTATTAAAAATGCTAAAGTAGTTGATGTTTTTACTCACAGCATTATTGAAGGCGATGTAGCCGTTGCCGACGGTGTTATAGTGGGTATAGGCGAATATGAAGGTGAAAAGGTGATTGATGCCAATAATTCCTATGTAATGCCCTCCTTTGTGGAGAGCCATGTTCATGTGGAATCCAGCATGCTCACCGTTGGGGAATATGCAAAGCTTTGTGCCGTAAAGGGCGTTACCGAGGTTATTGCCGACCCCCATGAAATTGCAAATGTATCCGGCGAGGAAGGCTTGAAATTTATGCTTGAAGGAGCAAAAGGTCTTCCTGTAAATATTCATTTCATGCTTCCCAGCTGTGTGCCCGCAACCCCCTTTGATTCCTCAGGCTGCGTGATTGACTCCAATCTTTTGCACGAACTGATGGAAAAGTATGACTTTTACGGTCTTGGCGAAATGATGAACTATCCCGGACTTTTAGGCTGTGTTAGTGATGTTGTTGACAAGCTCAATACCGATAAAATAATCGACGGTCATGCTCCGCTTCTTACAGGCAAGGCTTTGAACGCTTATGCTGCGGCAGGTATTGCCACCGACCACGAATGCTCCAACAAAGACGAAGCATTGGAAAAGATAGCTCTTGGTATGTATGTGCTTATGCGTGAGGGCACACAGTCCAGAAATGTGACAGAGCTGGCAGGTGCGGTTAATCCACACACCTTAAGACGCTTTTTGTTCTGCACAGATGACAGGTATCTTGGTGATGTGATAGAGCATGGCTCAATATCCAACTGTATTAAGGTGGCGGTTGCAGCAGGGGTAGACCCCATTGATGCAATTGTTATGGCAAGCTTAAATCCGACTGAATGCTACCACTTAGGAAAACGTGGTGCAATTGCACCCTCCTATAAGGCGGATATTGTTATAAGTGAGGACATATGTGCCGAAAGGATTACACACGTTTTAAAGGACGGCGTGCTTATTGCCCAAAACGGAAAGCCGCTTTTTGATACAACCAATGCTCCCGACTCTGCAGTACGTGACAGCGTTCATATTAACCCTGTTTCGGCAAAGGATTTTGAAATAAGCTTTGAAAAGGGTATGGATGCAATAAAGGTGTTGCCTCATTCGCTCTTGACAGAGGGCTGCAAGGTAGAAAGTAGGGAAGGACTTAACCTTTGTGCCGTTATCGAAAGGCACAAAATGACAGGTAATATAGGCAAGTGCTTTTTACAGGATTTTGGTCTTTGCGGCGGTGCAATTGCACAGAGCATAGGTCATGATTCTCACAACATTACCGTTGTGGGCAGCGACACCGCCTCAATGGCACAAGCTGTTAACGCTCTTGGTAAAATAGGCGGTATGAGCGTTGTAAAGGACGGAAAGCTTGCGGCATTTATGCCGCTTCCAATAGCGGGCATTATGAGCGATAAATCGGCAGAGGAAACCCTCAGGCTGCATGAGAAAATAACAACTGCAGTAAAGGATATTTCTACCAATAAGGATATCGACCCCTTTATGATGCTTTCGTTCCTTTCCCTGCTTGTTATTCCCAGCGTTAAAATAAGCGACAAGGGTCTTTTCGATGTTAATAAATTTGAATTTTTAAAGTGATTTAGAAAGGGCGTAATTTCGAGCAAAAAAACTTGAAATTACGCCTTTTTTGTAATTGACTTTGCATATAAATGGTGCTAACATACAATTTGAAAGAAGGTGCTGTTATGAAATTGGGAAAGTGGATATTCAGATACATAAAGCCCTATGTCCCCGGGATGATTTTTGCGTTCTCGCTTACTATTATAAATACTGTTTTAAGCAATATCCGACCCCTTATTCAGGGTATGATTGTGGACGATGTTTTTGAAGGCGGAAATGCAGGCTTGCTTGTAAAGCTTGTGGTTGCACTTTTTCTGTCTATTATTCTGAAGGACATTTTCAGAATAACAGACCACTATATTCTTGAGGGCACAAGCCAGAAAATAGTGAAAAACATGCGTATAGAGCTTTACGAATCACTCCAGAGGCAGGACTTTAAGTTTTTTGACTCTAATCGTACAGGCGATATTATGAACCGTCTTACAGGTGATATTGATTCTATCAGGCACTTTGTGGCATGGGTTATGAACGGTATGATTGAAAATTTGTTTTTGTTTGTGACCGCACTGGTGATTCTGTGTTCAATTAACCCCTGGCTTACTCTGTCACTTTGTGCACTTACACCTCTTATTGCCGTTACAGGGTTTTTCTTTTCCAGAAGGGTTGGCCCGGCTTTCCGCAATGCACGTGCCTGCTTAAGCCAGCTCAATACAGTTGCTCAGGAGAACATATCCGGTAACCGTGTTGTAAAGGCTATGGTAAGAGAAGGCTATGAGAGAGAAAAATTTGACACAGCAAACCATGCGTACCGTGATGCAAACATAAAATCCAACCGTATTGCACAAAAATATATGCCTCTTTTAAACTTTATGGCAAACACCATGAACGTACTGGTGCTTGTTGTAGGCGGCTGGATGGTTATAAACGAGAAAATGACTATAGGTGACTATGTAACCTTTAACTCCATGAGCTGGGCACTTAATGCTCCCATGCGTTCCTTGGGCTGGCTTATTAACGATACAAGTAATATGATGGCTTCTGCCGAAAAGGTTAAGGAGTTTTATCTTTCCGAGCCTGAGATTTACGGCAATAAGGCGGATGAAAACTGTGACGCAAGGTTAAATGGCGATGTTTGCTTTAACAATGTATCCTTCTCTTATGATGGCTCGCCTGCAATCAAAAATGTGTCTTTTGAAGCAAAAAAGGGGCAGACAATAGCCATTATAGGCGAAACAGGCTCGGGCAAATCCACCATTGCAAACCTTATGTTCCGTTTTTACGATGCA
>JAFUJG010000277.1 GCA_017468215.1 Clostridia bacterium
CGAAAATAGCACGGAGAAGTCTTTCTTCGCTTGTAAGCTCTGTTTCACCCTTGGGTGTAACCTTACCTACAAGAATATCGCCTGCATGAACCTCAGCACCGATACGGATAATGCCTCTCGAGTCGAGATCCTTAAGGGCATCTTCACCAACGTTGGGAATGTCACGTGTGATTTCCTCGGGACCAAGCTTTGTGTCACGGGATTCAGACTCGTATTCTTCAACGTGGATAGATGTATACCAGTCGTCACGTACAAGGTGCTCGTTAAGAAGTACAGCATCCTCGTAGTTGTAACCTTCCCATGTCATGAAGCCGATAAGAACGTTTCTGCCCAGTGCGATTTCACCGTTGTCTGTAGAAGGACCGTCGGCAATAATGTCACCCTTTTCAACTCTCTCGCCTGCTTCCACAATGGGACGCTGGTTGATACAAGTGCTCTGGTTGGAGCGCTTGAACTTTAACAAATGATAATAGTGCTTTTCGCCAAGGTCGTCACGGATAACGATTTCGTCAGCACTTACCTTGTCAACAACACCGCTTTCCTTTGCAAGAACAACAACACCGGAGTCCTTAGCAGCCTTATACTCCATACCTGTACCGAGGATGGGGCTTTCGGGCTTAAGAAGCGGAACTTCCTGTCGCTGCATGTTCGAACCCATGAGGGCACGGTTTGCGTCGTCGTTTTCAAGGAAGGGAATCATAGCTGTAGCAACAGATACAACCTGCTTGGGGCTAACGTCCATGTAGTCGATATCCTTTGCGGGAATTTCAAGGATTTCTTCCTTATGACGTGCAGAAACCTTGTTTCTTTCAAATTTGCCGTTTTCGTCGAGGGGTTCATTAGCCTGAGCTACGATGTAGTTATCCTCAACGTCAGCTGTCATATATTCGATTTCGTCTGTTACGATACCTTCACCCTTGATAACCTTACGGTAGGGGGATTCGATAAAGCCGTACTCGTTAATTCTTGCGAAAGAAGAAAGAGACGAAATAAGACCGATGTTAGGACCTTCGGGAGATTCGATAGGACACATTCTGCCGTAGTGAGTATAGTGTACGTCACGAACCTGGAAGCCTGCTCTTTCTCTGGAAAGACCGCCGGGACCCAATGCGGAAAGTCTTCTCTTATGAGTAAGCTCACCAAGAGGGTTAGTCTGGTCCATGAACTGAGAAAGCTGAGAGGAACCGAAGAATTCCTTAATAGCTGCAACAATGGGACGAATGTTAACCAACGACTGAGGAGGTACAAGTTCTGCTTCCTGAGTGCTCATTCTTTCCTTAACACCACGGTCCATACGTGCAAGACCGATTCTGAACTGGTTCTGTAAAAGCTCGCCAACGCTGCGGAGACGGCGGTTACCAAGGTGGTCAATATCGTCATCCTGACCGATACCGTCAGCAAGGTTGGAGCAATAGTTGATAGACGCTAAAATATCGTCAACTGTGATGTGCTTGGGAACAAGCTCATCAATTCTCATCTTCATAGCCTTTCTGATGTCTTCCTCGGATTCGTTCTCGGCAAGGATTTCATCAAGCACGCTCTTTACAACCTTTTCTGTTGTAATGTCGGAAACGTCAAAGGGAAGGTGGAACTTAAGGTCAACTGTGTTATTGGAGAATACAACAACATCACGGTCCTCAACACGGAGGAGCACACGGTTAATACCTGCGTTCTGGATTTCTGTAGCCTGGCTGAAGGAAATCTTTTCGCCTTCCTTAACAAAAAGCTCACCGCTTTCGGGATCGATAATATCCTCTGCTGCAACATGGTTAAAGATTCGTCTTGCCATAGCAAGCTTCATGTTGTACTTATAGCGGCCAACCTTTGCAAGGTCGTATCTTTTTGCGTCAAAGAAAAGGTTTGTGATAAGTGTTGTTGCACTGTCTACCGTGGGAGGCTCACCGGGACGGAGCTTGCGGTAGATTTCAAGAAGACCTTCCTCACGGTTCTTTGTGGGATACTTGTCAAGTGTTGTGCGAAGACGAACATCGTCACCGAAAAGCTCAAACACCTGTGCATCTGTTTCAAGACCGAGAGCCTTGATAAGAACAGTTACGGGAAGCTTTCTTGTTCTGTCGATACGAACATGGAAAATGTCGTTGGAGTCTGTTTCGTATTCAAGCCATGCACCACGGTTGGGGATAACTGTGGAGTTTATGAGCTTCTTACCGCTCTTGTCGAACTTCTGCTCATAATAGATACCGGGTGAACGTACCAGCTGTGTTACGATAACTCTTTCAGCACCGTTGATAATAAAGGTGCCCTGTTCTGTCATAAGAGGGAAATCACCCATGAAAATTTCCTGCTCTTTGATTTCGCCTGTTTCGCCGTTAATCAATCTTGCATTAACACGGAGGGGTGCGGCATAGTTAACGTCTCTTTCCTTGCATTCTTCAATAGAATATTTTGGGTTTTCGTCAAGACGGTAATCGCCGAATTCTAAGCGAAGGTTGCCCGAGTAATCAGTAATGGGAGAAACATAACGGAAAACTTCAGCGAGGCCTTCTTCGATGAACCACTCGTAGGATTTTCTCTGCAAGTCGATAAGATTGGGCATTTCCAATACTTCCTGAATCTTGGAAAAGCTCATTCTTTCGTTTTTCCCTAATTTTATAGGATGCAAACCAATCACCTCTTAAAATAAATTTTTTAAAAGATTTACACTTGGCATTCGGGACACTCCCGAAAAAGCATAAAACGATGCTTTGTCCATATCGGAATATGTATAGAATGTACAACATCCGACTGTGTAAAAAGCTCTTATTTTGACATATTTTTGGCCCCAAAAGCTACAAAAAGCGCTATGCTTCCAGCTTATGGTGCAGTATAGTATTATAAAACAAAAAAGAGGGGTTGTCAACCCTCTTTTGGAAATTTTATCAATTTTTACGCCATGCACTTGGGCATATCCCCATTACCTTTTTAAAGGCACGGTTAAAGGTCCTGAGATTTTCAAACCCCGACTCGTACGCACACTCGGAGATGCTTTTCCCCGTTTCCATAAGTTCAATGGCATTTCGCACCCTTAAGGAATTTAGATAATCGTTAAAGCCGTCCTTAAGCTTTGTGTTAAAAAGCCTGGAGAGTGTGTATTTACTTACCGCATTATGGCAGACAATACAGACTTTGCCGCCTCCCCCGATATGTCGCTTACAGAAAACAGTGCTGATGCCGAAGAAGTAACAATAAAGCTTCATGGATACATTGGCGGCAGAACATTGTCAGTTCATTCAGCCTCTTTTGACAACGGTGCCAACGTTATAGGCTGGACAGACTGCGGTACAGCAGACCAGGCATGGGTAGTTGAACCCACAACAGACGGCTACTATCGTCTTATCAACTATAACAGTTTAAAAGCCTTGGGAGTTTACGGAGGCAGCACATCGCCCGGTGCAAAAATTGTTCAGTGGGATTGGGACCGGTCCTTCAATCAGCAGTGGAAATTTGAGCCTGTGTTCAAAAACGGCAGCA
>JAFUJG010000278.1 GCA_017468215.1 Clostridia bacterium
CAGAATACGTAACAGCATTTTTGCAAAAGGGTATAAACATTATCGATATTGACACTGCCGCTCCCATAGCGCTTGACTATATACGAGTTAAAAAGGCAGAGGGCAACCCCATAGCAGTTGAAGCAGAGATGGGTGCTCTTTCGGGCAATGCTCAAACCTTTGAAAACGCCTTTGCAAGCGAAAAGGTCTACGTTGCAAACATTGAAGGCGGCACAGAGGATGCCCTCACATTAAGCCTTAACGCACCCGAGGCGGGCAAATACAAAATGGTTATCCACCACTCATCAAGCGAGCTTTTCGGTGGTCACACCTACAACGCACAGCTTGTGGACCGTTATGCATCATTTAAGCTTAATGATAATGAATCTAAGCGTCTTTACTTTAAAAACAGCTATTCTGACTCTAACTGGCGTACAACAGTCCTCACGGTTGAGCTTAAAGAGGGCGAAAACACCGTAACCGTTTTTAACGACAACTGGCGTATTGTTAAAAACGGCACAGGCGAAACAGGCAACATCACCTACAACACACTCGTTAACTACACACCAAACTTTGACCTGTTCGAGTTTTATCCTTCGGTTACGGAAAACTCGTCTCTTACCGAAAACCTTAAGATGAGTGTTATGCAAACCGAGCACGGCACGGTTGATATTGACGCAGTTTCCGTTGCACCGGGTGAAAGTGTTACACTCACCTTCTATCCCGAATACAAGGAAGGAAAGGTTGAGGTTCTGGCAAACGGCGAGGATGTATCCGGTCTGATTGAAGACAACACCCTCACCTACACTCCCAATACAGATACAGAATTTTTGGTTAACTTCATCATCCCCGAAAATTTGGATAATTATATTGTAAACTCCTCCTTCGGCACAGGCGACTTTACAGGTTGGGAAAACAGCACGTTTGAAATAGTCGAAGAAAATGGAATTCACTATGCTTATGCCGATTCAGGCATGCTTTGGCAAACAATAACTTGCCCCGAGGGTTATTATGACATCTCTTTTAAAGCAAAGGGAGAAGACGGTGCAATGGCAGCACTTCAAACCGACGATGCTTATAGTGCCTGGGAGCTTACCGATTCTTGGGCAACCTACACAATCCGCACATATTCCGACGGCGAAATAGTACTCAAGGCAACAGCACTGGGTGCATATGTAGACGACTTTACCCTCAATATCGGTAAGGTTGACGAAAATCTCCTCTACTTTGTTGACTGCGGCGACATTGACCCCACCACAATCAACGAGGGCGACAAGTACGGTATCTACAACTCAGTAACAGAGCAGTTCTGTACCGAGGATGCCGTAACAGGCATGGAATGGGGCGTTGTGGACACTTACGTTCCCAACACTACCTACCCCCACCTTACAACAGGTGCGGAAACCTGGCCCTATGAATACGACCTTTCAGATGGCGAGGACAAGGTTATCACCTACCGCTACGCAAAGGACCAGGACGACAGAACAGGCAATGGCATAACCTACAAGTTTGCCCTTCCCGAGGACGGCGAATATGCCTTTGAAGTTGCCTTCTACGCACCTAGTCACTGGCAAACAAGCGTTAACCGTAAGGCAAGCTTAACCATGAACGGCGAAGTGCTGCAAAGCGGCATTATCCCCTCAACGGATGCCGCCAACCCCAACATTGTAAAAAAGGTCGCCTCTGTTACAGGTGGCGAAGCTATCTTAAACCTTAAGCTTGACAGCGATGGAGCGGGCGGCCCCATGATGAGCTATATCAAGATAAGCAAAGCTCCCGATGTTTCTCACATTGAAAAAATCGATACAACAAACTTAACCATCACAGGCTCCGCAACATGGAACAACGACCCTGCAACTCAGGCCAAATTTGCTTTTGACGGTAACCTCGAAACTTTTTTCGATGGTGTGTCCGGTGGCTATCTTATGGTAGATTTAGGTGAGCCTACTTCTATCGGTGCTATCGGCTACTATCCCAGGAGTAACTGGGCAGGCAGAATGGTTTCAACCTCCTTCTACGGCTCCGTTGACGGAGCAAACTGGGAACAGCTTTTTGTTATAACCCAGGCTCCCCCCTACGGCGTTGAAACCCTTGTTACCTACCCGGAATTTTTAAACACGGGCGAATACCGCTACATCAAGTACCAGAACCCTTCTGACTACTGTAATGTAGCCGAAATCAATATTTATGCTCTTTCCGATTCAATCCCGTTTACCAATTACGACACAGAAGTGTGCCGCATGACCTTCATTTCAATTGAAGACGGTAATTACTATTTCGAATATGAAGAAGGAAGCACAGGCACAATTATCCAGGTTGTTCGTGACGGCGATGTGGTAACACAGGTTAAGAGAACACCTCTTACAACCGACCCTGTACCCCAAATCTCCGAAAACGAAGAAATTTACATCTGGGATGTAGAAAAGCTTAAACCACTTGTTTCAATTAATAAGTAATACAAAAACGGCGTTGCAAATGCAACGCCGTTTTCTTTTTAAAGTTGTTTTTTTATAGCGTCTTCAGCTTCTTCTCTTGTTTCATATACGCCCACAAGCTCACAACTTCCCTCTCGCCAGCTTTCGCCCTCCCTCAGGAGAATATAATCTATTCCCATACCCGAATATATATAGACAACATAGCCTGACCCCTTTGTCATTACAACCTCGTCTCTCATTTCATTTTCGGTGTAATTATATCTTCTCACGTCATATTTCATTTTGTTCACCCTTTTGGAAAAGCTTATTGATCGCCTCGTCATAAGCCTCTTTTTTCATAATTTCTATATGGTCACCACAGCCCACCAGCACAATTTCCCCGTCTATCTTCCATCTGTCCGGCAATTTTACACTTCCGTTTTCCGCATTTATGCTGTACTCACCAAAGTATCCCATCTTACATTCCGTGTTTACTTCCGCAACATTCAACACAGCACACAACCGGTCATATATAAGCTCCTTTGAAACATTCGCTATCGCATAGCTTATATATTCAGG
>JAFUJG010000279.1 GCA_017468215.1 Clostridia bacterium
GTGCGTGCCTCTTACAAGCGTTGTAACAGTTATTGCATCCTGCGGTGTTGCAGTAGGTCTTGCACTTCAGGGCGGTCTTTCTAACCTTGCAGGTGGTATCATAATTATTATTTTAAAGCCCTTTAAGGTGGGCGATTACATAATTGAAGGCGGCGTTGAAGGCACAGTTGAAGCAATCGGCATTTTTTATACAACACTTTTAACTCCCGACAACAAGCGTGTTATTATTCCTAACGGTTCTCTTATGAACTCTACTGTTACAGCCGTTAACCAGCTTGACACAAGAAGGGTTGATTTTAAGTTTTCTGTTTCGTATTCCTCTGATATCGACAAAGTAAGAAAGGTTATTGCATACGTTGCCGAAAACACAGATAAGGTCCTTCTGGATAAGGGTGTTGACATTTTCCTTTCCAATCACGGTGAAAGCAGTATTGATTTTTCTGTACGTGTTTGGTCAAAAACAGAAGATTACTGGACTGTATACTTCTCCATTAACGAAAATGTCAAGAAAGCATTTGACAAAGCATGTATTGAAATACCCTTCCCCCAGATGGATGTACACGTGAAAAACAACTAATTAAAAAGTGCGGCAATGCCGCACTTTTTTGCGGAAAAACGGGACGATGTGGGCATCGTCCCCTACAATTACCTGCGGATATTACTACGGTAATATCCGCACCACCGTGCCGGTATTTGTAATGTCAAACAGCTCCTCTATATCGGAGTTGAACATTCTGATACAGCCGTTTGAGGCGGCAGTGCCTATAGATTCGGGTGCGTTTGTGCCGTGGATGCCGTAGCCTCGAATTGAAAGACCCAGCCATCGGGTGCCGTAAGGACCACCTGGGTTAAGCTGTTTGTTTATAATTGTAAAGACACCCTGTGGAGTGGGGGTTGCAGGCTTTCCTGTGGCGATAGGATATTCCTTTATAATGTTTCCTTCACGGTACACAGAAAGTGTCTTTGCAGATATATTGATGCGGAACTCCAACAAAACAGGGTTCTGAGGAATACAAAGTATCTGTCCGATATATAAATTTTGGGTAAGGTTGGGATTGGCTTTAAAAATATCCTCAGGTGTAAGCTCAAAGGAGCGTGCAATTGAATACACGCTGTCGCCTCGGCGTACAACATAGTAGTTTCCGCTTTCGCACGGGATTATGGGGCGGTTTATCGTGCCAAGGCATATTGTTTGCCCAACGGTTAAATTTTCCGGGTCAACAAATGGGTTCAAGGTGAGAATGTCATCCAAGGGGATTCCTGTTGTGCGTGCAATAGCGGCAAGGGTATCTCCCGGGCGGATTTCATAGGTAGAGGAGCCTATCGGACAGCTCATTTATCCCTCACCTCCAGTATAGTGCCTACGGGGCAGGTATTAAAAAGCTCCAGCATGGAAGCATTGTCGGTCTGGATAAAAAGTCCTTTAGTATTGTTCATTTTGCTTTCGCCTCTTATTCCGAATTCATAAGGTGAAAACAAAAGCTCCTTGGGGGCATTTACATCTCCGCCTTCAAGCCTTTTTTTAGTGAGCACTATTCTTCCCGGAATAAGGAGAGTATCAGAATTAAGCGTTGTTTTAAACGTCTTTTCATTGCCGGTTCGTTTATCCGTAAGGGTGAGGAGATTGCCCTTTGTATTGGTAAAAAGGCATACAGGCGATGGAGCAATAGGGATGCACAGGATTATACCTTCATAGATATTTTTGCTTTCAACACCCATATTGGCATTCATTATTTCCTCTGCATTTACTCCGAACTTTTTGCCGATGGTGAAAAATGTATCACTTTCGCTGGCAATATAGTAATTTGTAGTATTACAGGAGGGATATTTCTCGCCGGGCAACGGAATGCATATTGTCTGCCCGATATTTAAGTTGTATGGATTAAGATTTACGTTTGCTTTAAGAATATCGATAACCGTTGTGGAGTAGACACGTGCAATATTGTCCAAGGTATCCCCTGCACGTATAATGTAGGGAAGTGAGCCACTCGGACATTCTCTTGTGACAGGACAAGGCACAAAAATCAATCCTTTCGTTTTATTTCGATATATTATATGAAAAAGCCTGCACATCAGTGCAGGCTTTTGAAATATTGGA
>JAFUJG010000280.1 GCA_017468215.1 Clostridia bacterium
ATAAGTTGCACCTTTTTTATCAATAACATCATATGCCGCTTCTTTAACCTGGTGCGGAATACCCAAAAGGTTTACCTCGGGGTGTCTTAAGTTGAACTGTTCGGGAGAAAGACCCGCAATTGTTGTTGAGCTCCAGGCAGCAACAGAGCTGTCACCGTGTTCACCGATTACATAGGTATGAATATTTCTCACGTCAATTCCTGCTGTTTTGCCCAGGAGATACTTCATTCTGGATGTATCAAGAACAGTACCGGAGCCAAAAACCTTATTTTTTGAAAAACCAAGCATTTTCCATGTGACATATGTGAGAATATCCACAGGATTAGATACAACCATAACGATAGGCTCGTGGTCTACCGCTGACTTGATGCTGTCTGTAATGCTCTTGAAAACTGCTATATTACGGTTTAAAAGATCCAGTCTTGTTTCGCCCTGCTTCTGTGCAACGCCTGCAGTAATAATAATAACATCTGCATCCTTGCAAAGCTTGTAATCGCCGGAGGAAATCTTCACGGGTTTTACAAATGCTCCGCCGTGGCTGATATCAATGGCATCACCCTCTGCCTTGTCACGGTCTATATCTATAATAGCCAGGTCATCAAATACTCCCTTTATAGCTAAAGTATAGGCGATTGTTGAGCCAACAAAACCACTTCCTATGATAACTGCTTTTTCTCTTTTCATAACAAAACTCCGCCTTTCTGTTTTTTATCAGAATATATAATTCCACTTAATATATTTTATCACAACACTGATGTCTTTTCAACTAAATATTACTATTTTACTTCATTTTAGGTTTTGATACACATGCTGCTGCCAATGCAAATACAATAACGGCACAAATACCTCCCGATGCCGCAGTAAGCGGACCTGTTAATATGCCTAAAATTCCGTTGTCACGAATTCCCTGCTTAACCCCTGTGAACAGGTTATGCCCGAATCCTGTAAGAGGCACCGTTGCTCCTGCTCCCGCAAAATCCACCAGATAATCATAAAAACCCACAAATGACAATACTACTCCTATGCACACAAACCCGGTCAAAATTCTTGCAGGTGTAAGACGTGTTTTATCAATAAGTATCTGTCCTACAGCACAGATGCCTCCGCCAACTAAAAATGCCCATAAATAATCCATTCGAATTCCTCCATTCTATGGTTATTATGGGCATTTATTATTATATTATTCTCATTTCTTGGGTCTTGCTACGGGGGCAACGCTCTTTGCGTAGAGCACAGGGCCCTCCTCGCCGTCGTATTCGCTTGCATGCTCGGTATGGATTTCGGCTCTCACTCTCACGTATCCGCCTTCTTCAACCAGCTCTGCCTTATCATACTTGCACACATAGCCTAAGAACTGCATATCGTCCTCACAGCAGGTCATAACCATATTTCCGGTCAAAAAGTAACCTTCACGGAAATAGTCGGGTCTTGCTGCCTGTGCCACATACTCAACAACCTTACCTTCATAACGCTTGGGGTTGTCAATCATGTCGATATACCATGTAACATAGCTGTCTTTATCAAGCACAATAACCTCATCGTTAAGGCTGTAGGGCAAGTCTTCTTCAAGCATTATGTCCATAATGCCTTCTTCGTCACTTACATACATAATCTCGGTCTGAGGAGATGTACGCTTGATGCTGTCCTTGTAAAATTTAAAGTTATCTTCTCTTGTGCAACGGTTCATGATAACAGATGTTGACGAACGGAGCATGTCGGCAAAAATGCTTTTCATATTGTTGAAGTAGCTTTCAAATGTGGATGCATCAACAACGGTCATCTGGTCTGCCAATCCCCAGGTTTTAGGCATGGGGGTCTGATAAAGAGTCTGCATACCCCATATTCCGTTATATTCTATAATAACAAATGTGGGCTTGTATTTTTCGTTAAGCTTTCCAAAAACGTCGCTTCGTACATCTTCTTTTTCTTCAATCACATGTACTTTCATGTTTTCGGGTAAATCATCGTACTCAATCTCGCCCTCCTCGCACACAACAAGAAGAACCTTCTCACGCTGCATCTTGGGGTCTTTTACTATTGCATTTTTGATAAAAGTGGTTTTACCGCTTTCCAAAAAACCGTTTATGATAAAAACGGGAACTTTTCTTGTACCAAACATTGTTTTCAGCCTTTCTTAAAAAGAATTTCCAGCTTTGCTTCGTCAAGATTTGCACCTATTACACAAACCTTGCCTGTATAGCAAGCACTGCCTTCTCTTACGTCATGCTCCTGAGGAACATAGTCAAAATAAATCCAGCTGCCGTTTGCATCCTCTACCATGCCCTTTGCTCTGAGAATAATGCCGTATTCTCCACCGTCAAGCTCTGTAAGGATAGCGTTAATTTCATCCTGCGAGTATTTCTTTACGGTTTCAAATCCCCAGGAAGTAAAGGCTTCGTCTGCATGATGGTGATGATGCTCGTGGTCATGACAACCGCAATCACAATTCTCATCGTGATGGTGTTCATGATGCTCATGGTCATGACAGCCGCAATCGCAGTGCTCATCGTGATGGTGTTCATGCTCGTGATGCTCATGGTCATGACAGCCGCAATCGCAGTGCTCATCGTGATGGTGTTCGTGTTCATGATGCTCATGGTCATGACAGCCGCAATCACAGTGCTCATCGTGATGGTGTTCATGCTCGTGGTGTGCGTGCATTGCTTCGTGAAGCAATTCTTCTTCCATGCTGCCCTTCTTAAATGCATCAAGTATTTGTTCCTTGGAAAGCAAATCAAGATGTGTAGTAATTATATTTGCATCCTTGTTTATATCACGGACAATTTCAACTGCCTGCTCAATCTTTTCTTCAGTAGCCTTATCAGTTCTGGTGAGCAGAATACAGTTGGAATAATTAATCTGGTCCTCGTAGAACTCGCCGAAATTCTTTCTGTACATTCTGCACTTTGTACAGTCAGCCACGGTAATACAAGCATCAACACGAATATTTTCGTCGTTTGTGTTGTTTACGGCAGCTATAACATCGCTGAGCTTACCTACGCCCGAGGGTTCAATGATGATTCGGTCGGGGTTATATGTTTTAACGGTTTCTTCAAGTGCCTTTGTAAAGTCACCAACTAAGCTGCAGCAAATGCAGCCGGAATTCATTTCGGTAATTTCTATTCCCGCATCCTGCAAGAAACCGCCATCAACGCCAATTTCGCCGAATTCGTTTTCAATAAGAACAAGTTTTTCGCCCTTGAAAACCTCACCGATAAGTCTTTTTATAAAAGTTGTCTTGCCGGCACCTAAAAATCCCGATATAATATTTACTTTAGTCATGTACATTCTTCTTTCTTTTATCTTTTATATTCTAAAGTATTCTACCACTTTACAAAAAAATAGTCAAGCAAAAAGGCGTTGTATGTACAACGCCTCAAAATTATAAAACTTTGTTTAAGAAATCAATAGTTCTGGGGTGCTTGGGATTTGAGAAAATCTCATCGGGTGTACCTTCTTCAAGGATTACACCGCTATCCATAAAGAGCACTCGGTCTGCAACCTCTCTTGCAAAGCCCATTTCATGAGTAACAACAACCATTGTCATTCCATTTAAAGCAAGCTGCTTCATAACAGCAAGAACTTCGCCCACCATTTCGGGGTCAAGAGCACTTGTAGGCTCGTCAAAAAGCATAATATCGGGGTTCATGGCAAGAGCACGTGCAATTGCAACTCTCTGCTTTTGTCCGCCGGAAAGCTGACTGGGATAATTTTCAGCTTTTTCAGAAAGGCCTACTGTTTCAAGCAGTTCCATAGCTCTTTTTTTAGCGTTTTCCTTAGATGCTTTTTTTAAGTCAACAGGAGCAAGAGTAAGGTTGTCGATAACGTTCATGTTTGCAAAAAGGTTAAAGTGCTGGAACACCATGCCTATGTTTTCTCTTACCTTGTTGATGTTTAGCTTTTTGTCGTTAATGCGATATCCGTCAACAACAACATCGCCGCCGCTGATATTTTCAAGACGGTTAAGGCATCTTAAAAAGGTTGATTTACCTGAACCTGAAGGACCGATAATACAAACAACCTCGCCCTCGTAAATATCTGTGGAAACACCCTTTAATACCTCCAGATGACCAAAGTTTTTTACAAGGTTTTCAACATGAATTTTTATATTATTCTTATCTACGGCCACGGTTAAGTCTCCTCTCTAATGCATTGGCAACCTGCTGCAATGCTAAGATAATAACAAGATACATTACCGCAACAATTCCCCAGGTCTGGAACGAAAGGAATGTACTGGCAACAACGTTTTTCGCTGTGTTTACCAATTCCGGGAAACCGATAACCGAAAGAATAGAAGTATCTTTCAAAGTAATAATAAACTGGTTTACAATGCTGGGAATCATGTTCTTAATTGCCTGAGGCAATACAACACGGAACATACTTCTCCAATAAGAAAGACCAAGACTGCGTGCAGCCTCCATCTGACCGGGGTCAATGGACTGAATACCTGCACGGATAATTTCGGACATATAGGCACCGCAGTTAAGAGCCAGACAGATTGTACCTGCCTGAAGCGGTGAAAGCGTTATTTTGACATCAAAAAGTGTCTTCATGCCGAAGGGAACGCCAAAATAAACAAAGTATGCCAATACAAT